>JAFKJZ010000333.1:0-24870 GCA_017305815.1 Hyphomicrobiales bacterium | reverse complement strand
GAAGAGCGGGGCCGCTTCCAGGATCAGTTCATGGGCCAGTCGAGGGGATGGTTCGCGACCCGCCAATCCGGGCGTCCCACGTTCTTCGGCCAGGGATAGACTTCCCGGTCGTTGAAGTAGATCACCGCCGTCATGCCCGGGAATTCCGGATGGGGCCGGTTCGCCTCCAGCGCCCAGGCGCGGACATAGTCGTCCTTGCCGGCATAGCCGAGCTCGGCGACGACGACCGGCTTGCCATAGCCCTTGACGCGGTCATAGCCGGGCCGGGTGCGCTCGACGAAGCCGACGTCCCGCCCCATCGTCAGGTGATCGTAGGGCTGGTAGCCGAACACGGACAGGCCGATCGTGTCGACATAGTTGTCGCCCGGATAGTATGCCTCGAGACCTTCCTCGCCCTTCGGAGACCACATGTATTGCGCGGAAGGCAGATGCTGCCGGCACACGTCCACCACGTGCCGATAGGCCTTGATGTAGTCTTCCGGCTTCCAGGCGGACCAGGTGAACTGCCCCGACTTGTCGTCCATTTCCTGGGCCCAGCGGATCGTCACGGGGCTCTTCAGCTTCGCGGCCGCCGAGCAGACGCCCGCCATGTTGGAATCGTAGCGTCCCGTGAGAATGCCGTGCAGCAGGTCCTCGGGCGTGGCCCGCCAGTCCCGGGCCCAGGACCAGGGCTCGACACTGATGAGCAGAGAGCGGCCCCGCTGGAGAGCGTAGGCATCCGCCACGGCGAGGCTCTCCAGGTCGACGTCTTCCCAGGGCAGGAAGAGATGCTCGATCCTGGAATTGGTGTCGGTGGCGAAGTCGCCGTGCGGATCATAGGCGCCGGCAACCAGCGACTGCGGCCCGATGACCGGCCGCTTGTCCTGGAACTGGCTCCGGTTGTCGACATTGGCGCCGGAAACGCCGCTGGCGGCATAGACCGCGCCGGAGAAGAAGGCCCCGCACAGCAGGGCCGCGACCATTACGAATTGCGGCTTCATGACCGCCTCACTGCTTGGCTTGTTGCTTCAGAGCCGGAGGCGCCGACTTGAACTCATCGAGGCGACCGGAAACGATGTCCTCCGAGACGAGCTTCGTCGCCTCGTCGTCGGCGCGGAGGGGGGCGTGGCGGAACACGACCCATTGCCCGTCCGGCTCCTTCTTCTGGTAGATCGTGCCGCCGGCGACGCGATGGGCGAAGCAGGTCCTTGCGGGAAAGACCTCCTGGCCGACATGCCAGTCGGCGGTGAAGCACAGATTGCCGGCATCGGTGATCTGCCAGCGACCTTCGGCCCAGGACTTACCCTTCTCGCCGTCGACCCAGGCGGTAAAACGCCGGTCGGCGGTGTCCATCCGGCCGGCGCCGTCCGGCCACTGCCAGCTCTTGTCGTGGTAGAGCGCGTAGAGCTCGGCCGCGGACAGGGGCGTCGCCCCCGCCGGCAAACCATTGTCCGCCGCGGCTGTGGTGGATGCCGCGGCCGCTCCGGCCAGGGCGGACGCCATCAGGATCGCAAGCCCGCCGGCCTTCAGCCGGGTCGAGGCCCGACGCGCCTCAGAATTCCATCCTCTCATTCGAACCTCCTGCCGTTGTCTGTTTGTCGCCCCCACCAAGTCGCGAGCGTGCGCGCCGCTCGCCCGCCTGCGTGCCCTCCGCTTCCCGCCATGCCGAAGCCGACCGGCCGATCGCCGAAACATGGAAGCCGAGCTCCCTGGCGACGCCCTGAGACACGGCATTGCGCAGATCGACCAGCACCGGCTGCCGCATCGCCCGCTTGACGCGGGCGAGGTCGAGCTTGCGGATGCTCTCCCACTCGGTCACCACCACCACCGCGTCGGCGCCGCGAACGCACTCATAGGCGTCGAGACAGAATTCAACGTCGGAGAGAAGGCGGCTGGCGTTTTCCTGGCCCACGGGATCGTAGGCGCGGACATTGGCGCCGAAGCGCTGCAGCGTCTCGATCAGCGGCACGGAAGGCGCATCGCGCATGTCGTCGGTGTCCGGCTTGAAGGTCAGGCCAAGCACCGCGATCGTCGCGCCGTCGACGTCGCCGTCGAGCGCGTCGATCACCTTCAGGGCCATGCGGCGCTTGCGCGCCTCGTTGGCGGTGACGGTCTCCTCGACCAGCCGCAGCGACACGCCATGATCCTGCGCCGTGCGCAGCAGTGCCAGCGTATCCTTCGGGAAGCAGGAGCCGCCATAACCGGGCCCGGCGTTCAGGAAGCTCGCGCCGATGCGCTTGTCCAGGCCCATGCCGAGCGCAAGCTCGCCGACATCGCTGCCCACCTCCTCGCAGAGATCGGCCAGTTCGTTGATGAAGGTGATCTTGGTCGCCAGAAACGCGTTGGCAGCGTACTTGATCAGCTCCGAGGTGCGGCGACGGGTGACGACGATCGGCGTGCCACGCATCTCGAGCGGCGGCCGGTAGAGGTCCATCAGCGCCTTGCGCGCACGCTCGTCCTCGACGCCGATCACGACCCGGTCGGGGTCGAGGAAGTCGCGGACCGCCACGCCCTCGCGCAGGAATTCCGGGTTGGAGGCGACCGAGAAGCTGCCGGACGGCCGGATCGAGCCGATGATCTTCTCGACGACGTCGCCCGTGCCGACCGGAACAGTCGACTTGATCGTCACGACCGCCCCCGTCTCCAGATGCGGCGCCAGTTCGCGCGCCGCCATGTAGACGAAGGAAAGATCCGCATCGCCATGGCCGGCTCGGGCCGGCGTGCCGACCGCGATCAGCACCAGCGCCGCGCCCGCCAGGGCCTCGGCGAGGTTGCAGGTGAAGTTCAACCGGCCCGCGGCGGCGTTGCTCTCGACCAGATCGGCCAGGCCCGGTTCGTAGATCGGCAGCACGGCCTTCTGGAGACCGGCGATCTTCTGGGCATCCTTGTCGACGCAAACGACGTCGTGTCCCCAGGCGGCAAGGCAGGTACCGCTCACCAGCCCGACATAACCTGTTCCAATTACGGCAACTTTCATGCTGAGCCTCCTTGCTGAATTCTCATTCGTCTTGGTTATTCCTGCCCGCCGGCCGAACTGTCGCGCCAACGGGGGTTGAAGACCGTTCTGTGCAGGTCGCGGCGCCCGACGCCCGCGCCGGCGGCGGCGAAACGGTCGTCGAAGAGGGAGAAACTCTTGGAACCCCGGGTCAGCGCCGCCATGCCGTCCATGCCGCGCTCGGCGGCTGCGACGGTGATGAAGGCGCAGAGCGTGACGAGACTGCTCGCCAGAACCGGGCGATAGAGGCGACTGCGCGTCCGAACCCGGTTTTCCCGGGCGTGCTGCAGCACGATCATGGCGATCAGCAGCAGGTAGAAGCATGCATTGATGATCGCGAAGAGATAGAAGCCGCGCGTGTCATAGGCCTCGTCCACCCAAAGCACCGGCAGGATCGAGAAGAAGACCACCAGGCCATAGGGCGCCAGCACCCGGAACGGCAGCGGATCGACTTCAGAGGCGCCCTTCGGGGTGACGCGGAAATTGACGAAGGAACCCGTCGCCCAGTCGCGCAACGCCGCCAGCGATCCGGCCAGTCCCCAGGGCCAGCGGGCGAGGACGAAGAAGGTCGATTCCCAGCTGAAGATCTTGCCATCGACCGGGCGAAAGGTCTTTTGCGACCGCAGCCAGAACGACAGCGCCAGCAGAACCAGGGTCTGCGGCAGGAAATGAAGCAGGAAATCCGGATAGGTGACGTCGACGATGCTCTCGCCATAGGCCAGGACGATGATCGGCATCAGGAACGTCATGGCGAGGAAGGTCGTGTAGATCGGATGCCAGAACTGCGCGAAGAGGAACTGGAACTTCAGCCGCGCCGGCAGCCGCTTCAGGAGCCCGGGGGTGTATTGCAGCAGGATCATCACCATGCTGCGCGACCACTGGAATTCCTGCGTGATCAGGTCGGAGAAGGTCCGCGGCCCGTCGCCATAGGCAATCGCGTCGATTGCATGCACGCCGCGCCAGCCATGCGCAGCCATGAACAGCGTGGTCGAATGATCCTCGGCCAGCTCCGGTCCAAGGCCGCCGATCTCCTTCAGCGCCGCCGTGCGGACGGCATAGTGCGAGCCAAAGCAGATCGGCGTGAAGCCGCCGCCATTGTACCCGGCCTGCAGCGGGCCATGCAGGCTGGCCTCGTAATAGAGACGGCCCCGGGCCGACCAGCTTTCGCCGGCGTTGCGATCGCAGATGCTCGGCGCCGTGACATAACCGACGGCCGGATCTGAGAACGCGCGCAGGACTTCCAGGAGATAGCCAGGCTGCGGCGCGTGATCCGCGTCGAGCTGGACCACGAAGTCATACCGATCATAGCCATAGTGGTCGTAGAAGAAGGCGAGGTTGCCTTCCTTGCAGCGCGTGCGGCGCGGCCAGGTCTTGCGGTGATAGTCCTCGCGTCCCTTGCGGGTGGAGACGAACACGCCATGCTCGCGGCACCAGGCGAGCGTCTCCGGCGAAGGATCCTCGTCGGCGAGCCACGTATCATGCGGCACGTCCTGCGCCAGCATGGCCCTGAGCGTCTCCGCGACAACCGGGAATGGTTCGGAGGGAGCCTTGGTGACGACCATGGCGACACGGCTGTCGCTCGGGATGCGAAGCGGCCCGGAAGGCCGGCGCGCATGGCTGAAGACGCCGATGAAATAGCCCGGCTGGATCGTCACCCACGCAAGAACCACCGAGACGAAGGCCGAACCAATGGGATGGAGATGCACGGCGGTGAAGAACCACCAGTGCCAGAAATAGCCGACGGCCGCCGCCCACAGGGCAACGATGGCCCAATACTCGACCCGCTTGCGGCCGACGAAGATCGGCTCCAGGAACGGCGCCTCCGCTCCATCCGGCGCCGCAATGCGGGGCGTTTTCATGTCCGCACCTCGAGGCCGAAGAAGGGGGCCGCGGTGCGGATGATCGTGTCGAGATCCGAATGCTGGGCGCGGAAGCCGAGCGTCTCCGCCGCGAGCGCCGGATCGGCATAGAGGATCGGCGGATCGCCGGCCCGCCGCGCGCGCAGCGCCACGGGCACCTCGCGGCCGGTCAGCCGGCCGATCGCGTCAAGGATCTCCTTGATCGAGGTGCCGCGCCCGGTGCCGAGGTTGACGGCGATATTGCCGCCGCCGCGGATCAGGTGATCCACGGCCAGCACATGCGCCCGCGCTAGGTCGATGACATGGATATAATCGCGGATGCAGGTGCCATCCGGCGTGTCGTAATCGTCGCCATAGACCTCGAGGAAATCGATGAACCGGGCCGCCGCCAGCATGGCGCGCGGGATCAGGTGGGTCTCCGGATCATGCGCCTCGCCAAGCTCGCCATCGAGATCGGCGCCGCAGGCGTTGAAATAGCGCAGCGCCACGTAGCGGATTCCATAGGCTGTCGCGTAGTCGGCCAGCATCTGCTCCGCGATCAGCTTGGTGCGGCCATAGGGATTGATCGGATGCTGGGCCTCGCCCTCGCGGATCGGCAGGTGGTCCGGCACGCCATAGGTGGCGCAGCTCGACGAGAAGATGACGGGCGGCGCACTGGTCCGGCGGCACGCCTCCAGCAGGGACTGCGTGCCGTTGACATTGTTTCGGTAGTACTTGGCCGGATTCTCGACCGACTCCCCGACATAGGCGGAGGCGGCAAAGTGGATGACCGCGACAGGCTCGAATGCCTCGATCGTCGCGATCAGCCGGTCTGTTTCGAGAATGTCGCCCTCGACCAGCGGCCCCCAGCGAACCGAGCCGGCGCTTCCCGTCGAAAGATTATCGTAGACGACCGGATCATAGCCCTGTCCGGCAAGGAGCTTGGCCGTGTGGCTGCCGATAAAGCCCGCGCCACCGACCACGAGGACGGCTTGCCTGCTCATCACGATACCCCGACGAGTTTCCCGACCTGCCTGGTCAGCTGGCGTTCGAAATAGGCGATGGTGGATGTCAGCCCTTCCGCCAGGCTGATGTCCGGTGACCAGTCGAGGTCTCGCCTGGCGACCGAGATGTCGGGCCGGCGTTGGCGCGGATCGTCGGTCGGCAGCGGCCGATGCACGATCTTCGACGAGGAGCCGGTCATCGCGATGATCCGCTCGGCGAGCTCGCGAACTGTGAACTCGCCCGGATTGCCGAGATTGACGGGCGTGCGGATCGCCCTCCGGCTGTACATGAGCCGGTGGAACCCTTCGATCAGGTCGTCGACATAGCAGAAGGAGCGCGTCTGCGAGCCATCACCATAGACGGTGATGTCGTCGCCCTTGAGGGCCTGGACGATGAAGTTGGAGACGACGCGACCGTCGTCGGCGCGCATCCGCGGACCGTAGGTATTGAAGATGCGGACGATGCGGATATCGACGCCATGGCGATCGTGGAAGTCGTGGAAAAGCGTCTCGGCCGAACGCTTGCCTTCGTCGTAGCAGGAGCGCGGACCGAAGGAATTGACGTTGCCCCAATAGGCTTCCGGCTGCGGATGCACATGCGGATCGCCATAGACCTCGGATGTGGAGGCCTGGAAGATGCGCGCCTTGTGCTGGAGCGCCAGCTCGAGCAGGTTGAGCGAGCCGATGACGCTCGTCTTCATCGTATGGATGGGATCGGCCTGGTAGTGCGGCGGCGACGCCGGGCAGGCCAGGTTGTAGATCTCGTCGACCGGCAGATCGAGCGGATCGACGATGTCGTGCCGGATGACCGTGAAGGCATCCGAGCGCAGCAGGCCCTGGACATTCTCCATCCGGCCCGTCGAAAAGCTGTCGACACAGATGACTGCGTTGCCTTCCTGCAGAAGTCGTTCGCACAGATGCGATCCCAGGAACCCCGCGCCACCGGCAACAAGTATGCGACGTCTTGGCTTCTTCTCCGAGATTACAGTCGAAGCTCTAAAAAGCTCGCCCAATTCGCCCTCCATCAGAATGGTTGAAATTCTGACCAATCACCGAGAATACAAGAAAATCTTCAGAAAATTCCCCCAATGCCCGACGATGCCGAGCACCTATACGTCCATAGATGTTCTTGTGTTTGATGATTGACGGTATCAACCCTGAAGGGGCCGGTCGTTATCAGGGGATCCGGAAAGTTGTCTTCGCGTCCATTTCTCGCCCGGGCGCGACGAGAGATTTTAATAAAAATTTAATTCATATCGAAAAACTAATACTGGACCATCCGGACGCCTCACCGGCACCCGGATGCCGACCGCCAGAACGATGAAGGCCGAGCCCCGCGAGGGGCCCGGCCTCCACTTCATCGATCTGCCATCCGCGCGTTGACGCGGGTTTGCCGCATCTCAGGCGGGAACCAGTTGGCCCCTTGCGCGCGCGGTCCGCTCCGGATCGACCTGGCCGTCATCCGTCAGCACCACGCCATAGACGGAGGCGGCCCGCTCGCGGCTGACCCAGCCTTCCCTCACATCATGCAGGACGCGGGCCGGATCGCGCTCGTGCGGATGACCGTAGCCGCCACCGCCGCCGCTGATCGAGACCATGGTCTCGTCGGGGCCGATGACGACTTCGGCGCAGGCCGGCACCGGTTGCAGCGAACCATCGGCCAATCGGCGGAACTGCGCGGAGGTCGCGCCGGCGAGGCCGCCCCGCGTTCCGAGCGCCGGATTGACGTTGCCGTCGCTGACATAGGCGACCGTCATCGAGCAATCGACCGGCGCGAATTCGGAATAGGCGCCGAGCGCGCCGCGGAACCGGCCGGCGCCCTCCGAATCGGCGATCAGACGCCGCTCATGCACGAAGATCGGGTGGCGAAGCTCGTCGATCTCGATCGAGTCCTGGTAGCACATGCCGGCATTGCCGACATGCAGGATGGTCAGCCAGCCATCCGTCCACGGCGTGCCGGCGCCGCCGGTGCAGCCGAGATAGACCTCGTTGACGAAGGGCTTGCCGTCATGGACGCCCGAGACGACGCCGCAGGAGGGCGGGATCAGCGCGCCGGTCTCGGCCTGGCCGAGGCCATCGGCGAGTTCGGCCAGCGCCGCCTGCACCGGATTGGCGACGCGGTCGGCGATGTTGGTGGTCGCGACCGAGCAGGAGGTCGGATGGCGCGGCCTGCCGACGACGCAGCCGTCGCGCAGATGGATCTTCACCCGCCGGAAGCTGCCCTCGTTCTTCGGCACGGTATGATCGATCGAATTGAAGATGCCGATCATCGGCGCCGACAGCGAGCAGGCTTCCGACAGGTTGAGGCCGTTCGGCATCGAATCCGGGTTGTCGGTCATGTCGACCTCGATCATCGCCTCTTCCGGCTTGACCTCGACCGTCGCGGTGATCTTCACGCCCTCGGCCGGCGTTCCCGGGAAGGCGTCATGCGTGCTGGTGCGGGTGACGCGGCCCTTCGGCAGCGCGCGGATCACCTCGATCATCCGCTTCTCGCTGTAGTCGAACCATTGCTGCGAATAATCCTCCAGCCGGTCCCAGCCGATCTCGGCGCCGAGCGCCAGGATCTCGCGCTCGCCGACGCGCGCGGCGCCGAGCGTCGCCAGATAGTCACCCCACCACTGGTCGGGAACGCGGATGCGCATCTGGCACATGCGGATGATGTCCATCACGTGCTGGTAGTTGTCCTGCACCTTCACGGCCGGGAAGATCAGCGCGCCCTCATTATAGACGTCGAGCGCGGCGCCCATGTAGGTCGTCGGCAGCGAGTTGCCGCAATCCGCCTGGTGCGCCTTGGCGAGCACGGTGAAGCGATGCACGCCCGCTTCGTCGATGATCGGGATCAGGATCGAGTGATCGGCCGGATGGGTGCAGCCGTGATAGGGCGAATTGTGCAGGAACGCGTCGCCGCGCTTCAGCACGGGATGATTGTCGGTCATCGTGCGCGACATGATGTCGGGCCCGCGCAGGACGTGGTTGGGCAGGCTTTCCGCCGTGGCGAGCAGTTCATGCTTCGCCGTCAGCACCACGCAGGAGAAGTCGCGGGCGATCGTCAGGATGCCGGAGCGACCGGTCCGGTGCAGCGTGTTCGCCATCTTGCGGGCGATGCCCTCGAAGCGGGCGGTCAGCACCGCGAGCGTCGAGCCATCCATCTTGTTGGTGTCGGACATGGTTCTCTCTCCGCTCAGACTTCAATGACCAGATTGCCGGATGCGTCGCGCCAGGCCTTCGCGCCCGGATCGATGACGATCGACGTGAAATCGGATTCGACGATGGCCGGGCCGAGCAGCGGCTGGCCCTCCGCGATGGATTCGAGACGCCAGACGTCGGCGTCGATCCAGTCGGTGCCGAGGAAACGGACCGGGCGCGACGGCAGCTTGGCCGGCCGGCTGTCGGCCGCGAGACGGCCGGGAACGCCCGAGCCGATGCGGCACCGCACCTCGGCGTTCCAGCTCACCGTCTCGATCTCAGCCTTGTCGTCGCTGACGGCGAAGATGTCCTGGTGCATCTGGTGGAAGTCGGAAACCAGCTCGCGCACGTCGTCGCCGCCGGCGAAGCGCGGCACCCGCAGCGGCACCTCGATCTCCCACGCCTGGTCCTGATAGCGCGCCTCCGTCGACCAATCGATCTCGACCGCCTTGGCGCCGGCGCCGGGGCCTGCCGCGAAAGCGTCGCAGGCGGCCTGGAGGCCGGCGAGCACCTTGTTGACGCCCTCGACGTCGAAGCCATCGCTGCGCGAATGGAACATCGCCTGCTGGTGCGCCGTCAGGTCGGAGATCAGCGCGCCGGAAGCGGAGAGCGCCGCGCCGGCCTCGGTCACCAGAACGCGCCTGCAGCCGAGACGCCGGGCGATGGCGACGCAGTTGATGCCGGCAGCGCCGCCACCGGCGACGAAGGTCGCCTGCGTCGGGTCGATGCCCTGGTTCACGGTGATGTCCATGATCGCCTGGACCATGTGCTCGGTCGCAAGCGCGACTATCACCTCGGCCGCCTGCTCGACGGTCTTGCCGAGCGGTTCGGCGACGTCGGTGCGGATGGCGTCGAGCGCGCCGGCCTTGTTCAGCGCCATCTTGCCGCCGAGGAAGAACTCGGCATCGATGAAGCCGAGCGCGACCGAGGCGTCGGTCAGCGTCGGACGGGTGCCGCCACGGCCGTAGCAGACCGGACCCGGAACCGCGCCGGCGCTCTTCGGGCCGACATGCAGCAAGCCGCCCGCATCGACCCAGGCGATCGATCCGCCGCCAGCGCCGATGCTCTTCACGTCGACGGACGGCATGCCGGTCATATGGCTGCGGAAGGGCTGGCCGAGCCAGGTCTCGCGGCTGCGCGGAATGCGGCCGCGCCGCACCAGCGAGACGTCGAAGGTGGTGCCGCCGGTATCGCCGACGATCAGAGTCTCGGCCGCGTCGTCGGCGCCATAGGCCTTGGCGGCGACCGGCGCCATGCTCGGTCCGGAATTGATCAGGTGCACCGGCGCCTCGGCCACCCGCGCGGCGTCCATGACGCCGCCCTGCGAGGTGACGACGAGCACGCGGCCCTGGAAGCCGGCGTCGCGCAGGCGCTGTTCAAGACCGCGCATATAGGCGCCCATCACCGGCTTCAGCGAGGCGTCGATGCAGGTCGACGAGGCGCGGCGATATTCGCGGATCGACGGGTTGATCTCGTGCGAGAGCGTATAGGGCACGCCCGGCAGATGCTTCTCGATCAGCGCGCCGACCGCCAGCTCATGCGCCGGATTGACCACCGACCAAAGGAACGACACGCCGATCGCCTCGACCTTGGCCGCCTTCAGGGAAGCGAGGATCTCGACGACCGCCGCCTCGTCGAGCGGCGTCTTGACCGCGCCGCTGACGGTGATGCGCTCCGGCACCTCATAGGTGAGCGCGCGCGGCACATAGGGCTCGGTATAGGGGACGGTGAAGTTGAAGGGCTCGATGCGCCCGCCCTCGCGGAAGACCAGCGTATCCGGGTGGCCCTTGGTGGTCAGGAAGGCGGTGCGGGCGGTCGAGCCGGTGACGATGGCGTTGATCGCGTGCGTCGTGCCGTGGACGAGGATCTCGCCCCGGCCGAGATAGGAACCGAGTTCCTCGCCGGCCGCCTCCGCCGCGATCCGCAGGCTGTCGATCACGCCGGCTACGGGGTCGGAGGGCGTCGTCGACGCCTTGTGCATGCTGAGCACGCCATCTTCCGTGGCGACCATCAGGTCGGTGAACGTGCCGCCGGTATCGACGGCAAAACGAAGGCCCATTGTCGGCTCCAGGGATGCGGGCGCGACCGAGTTCGGCGGCGCCTTCAGGAAGAGATCGGTGAAAGCCGGAGGCCGATCGCGGCTCCGGAAACAGGCTGAACCTAGAAAAGCGTGGCGATCGCCCGGCGCGCGTCACGGGGCGGCGACATCGCGATCCGCCGGGAGCGCCAGGCGGCTCGAACCAAGACGGCATTGGCCAGTTCGGACGGGATCGGCATCAAGCGCCTCCCCCGGTCCCGCAAGTCGAGCTTTCGGACCGCATCCTGCATTTCCCTGTCGAGACCATTATCTGTTCTGTTAAGCCGAACATGGTTCTGTTATGCAAATCGTAGGAGCAGTTCGTGGATGTTGTCAACGGGCCATCGTTCCGCTTATCGGTTGTACGAATGGCCCGATCCGACCTGCAGTTTCAGGCGAGACCAAAAAGCAAGAGGCGCAAACGTGTCGACGACCCCGGAAGAGAGCCCCAACGACAAATACCCGCTGCGCAGCGTCGGCCGGGCGCTGGACGTGCTCGAGGCGCTGGGCGCAGGCGACAGCAAGGGCATGGGAGTCGGCGAGATCGCCGCCGCCATCGGCGTCTCGCGCAGCACCGCCTTCACGCTGCTGCAAACGATGGTGGCGCGCGGCTTCGTTGCCGACACCCGCATCGGCAACGGCCGGCTCTACCGGCTCGGCCTGGCGCTGGTGCATCTCGGCGACCGGGCCGTCGCCGGAATGGGCATCACCCAGTTCGCCACCCCGATCCTCCAGCAGTTGACCGACACGACGCGGCTGACCTCGCGCCTCGCCGTGCTCGACGACGGCTATGCGGTGGCGATCGGGCGCGTCGATGCGCCCGGCCCGTTCCGGATGATGTCGTCACTCGGCAGGCGCGAGCTGCCGCATTGCTCCTCGGTCGGCAAGGCGCTCCTCGCCGGCCTGCCGAAGGACGAGGTCGAGGCCATCCTGAAACGGCTCGGCATGCCGCGCCGGACAGAGCATACGCTGACCAGCCCGGCGGCGCTGATCGACGAGCTGAAGATCGTCGCCGAACGCGGCTATGCCCTCGACAACGAGGAGGACAATGTCGGCGTGCTCTGTGTCGGCGCCGCGATCCATGACCGCAGCAGCGACGCCGTGGCGGCGATCAGCGTCACCACGATGAAGCTCGGCACCGACGAGGATATCCACCGGCTCGGCGCCATCGTCCGCGCCCACGCCGACCGGGTCAGCGTCCTGCTCGGCGGCCCGACGCACGCCGCGCTGCCGCCCCGCCGCTAGCCGCTACCCGCCTCGCTTTCGACCGGGCCCGCACCTGAATGCCGCAGGGGCGCGCTGACGCGCGCCTCGGCGAACCTCCGCTCCCGCCCGAAATCGGATGCCCCCGAGGCCGTATTGACAAGCGTCGGCCCTCCGTTACAGTTCAAGTGCACAAAACATAGTTCTGCATAACAGAACACTTTCCAGAACCGAACGGAGATCCTCATGTCCTGCCTGAGAAGCCGCATGCTCGCGGTAATCGGATCCGCGCTGCTTGCCGGCGTTTGCGGCGCAGCCACATCGGCGCATGCCGCCGGCATCACCGTGCCGGACGGTGCGAAGAGCCGCACCATGCCCTGGGGCGAGTTCAAGCTTGCTCCGCGCATCGTCAAGAAGCTCGAGGCGGGCGAGACCGCCAACATCGTGGTCGGCATCGAGGGCACCGGCCTGCCGATCCAGGGCGCGGAAATGCGCATCGGCACCAAGAAGGGCTGCGAGAACGCCAACAAGGCGCTTTCGGCCGAGTGCCGCATGGTCGGCCCGGTCAATCCCGATACCGCCAAGCAGCTTTCCGAGCTGGAGACGCTGCTGAATTCCGGCCAGGTCGACTGCCTGGCGCTGCAGCCGCCGCTGCCAAACCAGTTCACCGGCATCATCAATAAATATGCCGACGCCGGCATTCCGGTGTTCACGCTGAACATCGACGCGCCGAAGGCCAAGCGCTTCGCCTTCTACGCCCTGAACGAGGTCCAGGCCGGCAAGATCAACGGCGAGACGACCGCCCGGCTGATCAAGGAAAAGGGCGTTCAGGTCAACAAGATCGCCATGGGCAGCGGCGCTCCCGACCAGCCCTGGGCGCAGGCGCGCATGGAAGGCTTCATGGAAGGCTACAAGTCGGTCTTCCCCGACGCGAAGTTCTTCAACGACGTGAAGAGCGGCATCCCGACCGGCAAGAACTTCACGACGCAGGAAGTGCTGAACTCGGTCACGCCCTTCCTGACCGCCAACCCCGACGTTACCTTGTTCTTCCACACCGACCAGGGCATCGAGGGCGTCGGCAACGTCATCCGCAACCTGAAGCTCAACGGCAAGGTGTACGCTTCCGGCTTCAACGTCAGCGGCGCCATCCTCGACTCCATCGGCGAGGGCACGACGCTCGTCACGATCGACCAGGGCTTCGACAACCAGGCCCAGGCTCCCGTCGAGCAGTGCGCCCAGTTCCTGGCCAAGGGCGAGACGCCGGCCGATCCGATGCAGTTCCTGCGCCCGATCGTCATCACCCAGGCCGGTGGCGAGAACGAACTGACCGTGGACGCAGGCCGCGAGCGCCTCAAGGCCGCCCGCTAGCCTCCAGCGCCGACATGGCGGCGCGGCGATCCAGCATCTCCGCGCCGTTTTCGCCTGTCCCCTGACTCTGCCGTCCCGGAGCCACCATGACCCAATCCGCCCTTGCCCTCCTGGGGCAGCAAAAAGTCCTGAACAGCCTGCGAACCCTCGGCCTGGCGCTGGCAATCCTTCTCATCGCCGCCATCGTCCAGTCGCAGCGCTCGGCCTTTCTCAGCCCGGAGAACATGCTGACGCTGGTCCGCTCCATGGTGGCGCTCGGCATGGTGGCGTTCGCCCAGATGCTGGTGATCCTGCTCGGCGAGATCGACCTTTCCGTCGGCGCCGTCTACGGACTGGCCGGCACGGTGACGGCGACGCTCTGGCTCGGCGGCGGCAGCCTGCCCTTCACGACGTCCCTGCTGGTCGCGCTCGCCGCCGGCCTCGGCGTAGCCCTGTTGACCGGTCTGCTCAACGGCTTCCTGACCGTGCGCGCCGGCCTGCCCTCCTTCATCACCACGCTCGGCATGCTGAACGTCGCCGACGGCCTGTCGCTCCTGATCAGCAACGCGACCACCTTCACGCCGGCCTATAACGACCCGCTGCCGCCGGAGTGGGAGCTGTCGTTCTTCCACGGCCTCGGCGGCGCGCTGATGGCCTACAACATTCCCGTCGAGACGCTCTGGCTGGTCGGCGCCTTCATCCTGTTCTGGATCCTGCGCCACCGCACCGTCTTCGGCTTTCGCCTAATGGCGATGGGCGGCAATGCCGAGGCGGCGCGCGTCGCCCGCCTGCCGCTCAAGAAGTACAAGTATGTCGTCTTCATCCTGAGCGCGCTGATGGCCGGGCTCGCCGGCATCCTCGACTTCTCCTATGTCGGCTCGGTCGGCCCGACCCAGTCGAGCTCGCTGTCCTTCCAGGTCATCGCGGCGGTCGTCATCGGCGGCGCCAGCCTGAATGGCGGCCGCGGCACCATCCTCGGCACGCTTCTGGGCGTGATCCTGCTGGCGCTGCTCAACAACGGCCTCGCGCTTCTCGGCGTCTCCTCCTTCGTCCAGCTTCTCTTCATCGGCCTGGTGACGATCGGCGCCGTCTGGCTCGATCTCGTCTCGCAGAAGCTGATCCGCAGCGCCGGCCAGCGTTCGGTCCGCTCCGGCGCGGGGGCGGCGACATGATCCGCCTCACCGGCAAGGGCATCACCAAGCGCTATGGCGCGACGCGGGCGCTGAACGGGCTCGATCTCGACATCTCGTCCGGCAGCATCATCGGCATCGCCGGCCCGAACGGCGCCGGCAAGAGCACGCTGATGCGGATGCTCGCCGGCGAGGAACAGGCGGATAGCGGCGAGATCACCCTGCTCCGCCCGGATGGGCCGGTCGCCGATGTCTGGCGGCGCGTCGCCGTCGTGCACCAGGAGCCGCATGTCTGGCCGAACATGACCGTCGAGCAGAACCTCGCCGTCGGCCGCGAAGGAAACTGGTTCGGCCGCATCGCCGTCGATCCGGCGGCGGCCAAGGCGGTGCTGACCAGGCTCGGCATCGCCGCCTTCGCGCATTACGAACTGACCGACCTGTCGCTCGCCGTGCAGCAACGCGTCGAGATCGCCCGCGCCATGCTGAGCGACGCCGACGTCTATCTCTTCGACGAGCCGAACTCGGCGCTGACCGAGCAGGAATCGGAAGCGCTGTTCACCACCATGGGCGAACTGGCAGCGGACGGCCGCATCGTCCTGCTGATCACGCATCGGCTGAACGACTTCGTCCGCTGCTGCGATCGCGTTCTGGTTCTCCGCGACGGCCGCATCAGCGCCGAGATCAACGGGGCGGAGATCAGCGAAACGGCGATCGCCGCGCATCTGACGGCAAGCCATGCCGGCGACAAGAAGCCGGAAGCCGTCCGCTCGGGCGCAAGAAGCGCGTCCGGCCAGGCTCTATCGCCGGTCTGGCGGCTGAGCAACTGCGCCGACCGGCTCAACGCGTTTCGCGATATCTCGATGGACCTGATGCCGGGTCGCATCGTCGCGCTTTCCGGCGTCGAGGGATCCGGCGCCCGCGAACTGGCGCAGGCGATCGGCGCCTTCCGCCCGATGTGCGAGGCGGACCGCCGCAGCCTGACGCCGCGCGGCCGCACCACCGTCTCCTATCTCGCGGCCAGCCGCCGGCACACGGTTTTCCACAATATGAGCGTCGGCGAGAACCTCGCCGCCCGGCTCGGCCTCGGCGCGCTTGGCGGCGCCACGAAGCTGCTCGATCCCGCGCGGCTGGAAGCGCTGGCGCGCCAGGGCGTCGCCCGCTACCGGGTGAAGACGGGCAGCATCGAGCACCCGATCACGTCGCTCAGCGGCGGCAACCAGCAGAAGGTCGTGCTCGGCGCCTCGATGGAGGAGAACACCGACATCGTCGTGATCGAGGAGCCGACGCGCGGCGTCGACATCTCCAGCAAGGCCGACATCTACGAGCTGCTGCGCGACTTCGCCGCCCAGGGCCGCTCGGTCGTCGTCTTCTGCACCGAGGTGCAGGAGATCTTCGACGTCGCCGACGAGGTGGTGGTGCTGGCCCGCGGCCGGATCGTCGGACGCATCGACATGGCGACGATCGACGACATCCCTGCGCTCGGCGAACAACTGGCGCGGTTCGAGAGCCTGCCGGACGCCACCGTTTCGTCCGGCCCGGCCGCGATCGGCGGCAAGCTCACCGCCGGGGCGCTGGGCTGACCCGGCGCGCCCCGCAGCAAGTGGCGCGGCCGACGCCTAGTCGGCCGTCGCGTCAGCGAGGAAATCCGCCATCTCGGCATGATAGAACACCTTGGTGCGCGGGCCGGTCTGGATCGGCTCCAGCAGGCTGACGCATTTCTGGTAATGCGGCGTGCGGCGGTGTTCCTCGAGCGCGGCTTCCGACCTGAAGACTTCGTAGATCAGGAACTTGTTGGCGTCGTCCGGGTCGCGCAACACGTCGAAGCGCAGATTGCCCGGCTCCTGGCGCGTGCCTTCGTAGTTGATGCGGAAGGCCTCGAGAAAATCGTCGGCGTGGCCCGGCTTGACCATGATGGTCACCATCTGGATGAGCATTTTCACTCCTTTGCAAACAGGTCGTCGCCACGCCAGGAGCGCGGCGAAATCGCGAGATCAGAGGCCGGGCGCCTTCCACATCGACGTGGTGATGCCCTCGTCGACGAGCTGCCGCTGCAAGGCATAGGCCCGCGCCCAGCGCTCGCCGGCGTCGTCATAGATCGCCTTGTGGGCCGCTTCCGGCTCGAAATGCCGGTCCCAGCGCACCCAGTTTTCGGCGGCGGAAACAAAGTCGCGCTGCAGGCCGGCGCCGATCGCGGCGGCGGCGGCGCAGCCGAGCGCGGTCGCCTCCTTGACCACCGGCGTCACCACCGGCAAGCCGGTCGCGCTCGACAGGATCTGCGCCCAGTGGGCCGATTTGGCCGCGCCGGCCGCGAAGACAATCTGCTTCGGCGTCACGCCGGAGAGCTTGAAGATGGCGGCGAGATTGCGCGCCGCGACGATCGCCGCATTCTCCTGCAGGGCGCGGAAGATCGCCGCCTTGCCGGATTTTTCCGGATCGATCGAGAGGTTCAGAAGCGACGGCGCCGCGTGGTACCACTTGCCGTAGCGCATCACGTCGGAGAACACCGGGATGATGCCATAGGCGCCGGGCGGGACATGCGCCGACTGCGCCTCGAGCAGCGAATAGGCATCGCCGCCGCCGGCGTTGGCCGCCGCCACCTCGGCCGCGCCGAAGCTGTCGCGGAACCAGCGCATGACGATGCCGACGAAGAAGCTGATCGCCTCCGCCTGGTTGAGGCCGTCGACGACATGCGGATTGATGCGGAGGTTCATGGAGGGATCGGTCAGCGTCTGGTCGACATTGACGATCTGCTGCCAGAACGTGCCGCCGAGCACCGCGCAATCGCCCTTGTTGACGACGCCGAGGCCGGCCGTGCCGATCTGGCAGTCGCCGCCGCCGGCGACGACCCGCGTGCCGGCCTGGAGCCCGGTCGCCTCGGCGGCGGCGGCGGTGACATGGCCGATCACCACGCCGGGCTCGACCGTCTCGGGGAAGATGTCGTCGCGCATACCCGCCCAGCGCATCGCCTCCGGCAGCCAGCGCCGCTCGCGCAAATCGAGCAGGCCGGTGGTGCCGGCATTGGACGGTTCGCTGACGAGGACGCCGGAGAGGCGCGCCAGCACCCAGTCCGACAGCATGCTGATCCGGTGCATGCGGTCATAGACTTCGGGCAGGTTGCGCTTCAGCCAGAGCAGGCGCGGCAGCGCGCCGAGCGCGAAGGTCTGGCCGGAATGCTGGTAGAGCTTCGCCTCCAGCTCGGGAAATTCCTGCTTCAGCTCGCGCACTTCGCTGTTCGAGCGGCTGTCGACATTGGCGCAGGCCCAGATTTCCCGGCCCTCGGCGTCATAGACGACGAGCGCCTCGCGCATGCTGGTGGCGCTGACGGCGGCGATGTCGGCGGCCGAGATGCCGGCGCTCGAAATCGCCTGGCGGATGGCGCGGGCGAGATGGGCCCAGTTGCCCTCGACGTCGAAATCCATCGAGCCGTCGAAGCGCGGATCAGGCTTGTGCCACCACTCGTGCTGGGCGGCGGCGATCTGGTTGCCGGCCGCGTCGAAGACGACCGCGCGGCCGCTTCCCGTCCCGGCGTCGACCGCCAGAAGATATGTCCCCGCCATAACCCTCTCCCTAGTCCTTGAGGTCCATCAGACCCAGCGCCGTCGTTTCATCCGTGATCAGGATGCCGACGAACTTCCCCTTGAGCGCGGCATGGATGGCCGGCACCTTTTCCAGCCCGCCGGCCGCCGCGACGACCTTTTCCGCCCGCGACAGCGCGGCGAGCTTCACGCCGATGACCCGGTCGTGCAGCTGCAGATCCAGCACTTCGCCCTTGTCGTTGAAGAACTGGCAGAGGATGTCGCCGACGGCGCCCTTGCGGCGCAGCGGCTCGACCTCGTCCGGCGTCACATAGCCGGAGCGCACCACCGTCGAGGCGCCCGAAAGCTCGCCGATGCCGACCAGCTGGTACGAAGCGTTCAGCGCCATATCGAGCAGGTTGGCGACGGCAGGCTCGGAGGAAAGGTTCTTGGCGACGTCGGGGTCGCGCACCACCAGCGGGGCCGGCACGAGATGGACGCTACTGCCCCAGTTGGCCGTGCGCATGCCGTCGACATAGGTGCCGACGCCGCCGGTCAGGCTGACCAAGCCGATATTGCGTTCATTGGCGAGATGGCCGAGGCGCTGGATGGCGTTGCTGACCGTGGCGCCCCAGCCGACGGCGAGCAGGTCGTCCGGCTGCAGCCGCTGCATCAGGAACTGCGCCGCCGCCTGGCCGAGCCGATCGCTCGAACTCTGCTCCGGCAATTCGGGCACGACATAGGCTTCGAGCAAGCCGTAGCGGCTCTTGATCTCGCGCTCGAGCGACAGGCAGCCCTGATAGCGCGAGTTGATGCGGACCTGGATGATGCCGGATCGCCGGCCGCTCTCGAGCAGGCGCGAGACCTTGATCCGCGACATGTTCAGCTTTTCGCCGATCTCGTTCTGCGTCAGGCCGTCATTGTAATAGTACCAGGCGATGCGCGTGAGGATCTCCTCGTCGGCATCGCCATAGCTCCACTCGTTGCTGTCCAAGGCCATCCGCCGAGCTTCCCTTCTCGCGACTTGTGATCACATCGATATCGTAAAAACATTTGATACGTCAACCGCGCAAGCCCGGCCTGCGTTTGGAAGCCGGCACAACCGCCAGAAATCCAATAAAATCCTTATATTGCACCGCAATATCGAGACCGCATCGCGATATTGCCAGATCTGACCATATTGACGCCCCTCGAATCTTGTGATCACTTGAAAGCAACAAGAGACATCTGAACAGGTGCGGAATGACTGCGGACACAGCGGCCGGGAGGGCTGCACAGCTCACCGGCATATGGAAATCCTACGGTCCCGTTCCGGTCCTGAAGGGGGTTTCGCTCGCCTTGCAGAAGGGCGAGGTGCATGCGCTGCTCGGCGGCAACGGCGCCGGCAAGTCCACCCTGATGAAGATCATGTCCGGCCTCGTGCCGGCCAATGCCGGCTCGATCGAGGTCAACGGCGAGAAGCTCACCCATGCCTCGCCGGCGCTGGCGCAGCAGCTCGGCCTCTATCTGGTGCCGCAGGAAGCGCACATCCTCGGCAACCAGTCGGTGCTGGAGAACATCTGCCTCGGCCTGCGCCCGTCGCCGCGCGCGCTGCGCAAGCGGGTCGAGCAGCTGATCGCCGAACTCTCCGTCACCCTCGACCTCGACGCGCAGGCGGCGACACTGGAAATCGCCGAGCGCCAGATCGTCGAGATCCTGCGCGGCCTGATCCGCGAAGCGCGCGTGCTGATCCTCGACGAGCCGACCTCGGCGCTGACGCCCTTCGAGGTGCACGCCCTCTTCCAGCGCGTCCGCAAGCTGCAGGCCCAGGGCGTCGGCATCTTCTTCATCTCGCACAAGCTGCGCGAGATCCGCGAGATCTGCGGCACGATCAGCGTGCTGCGCGACGGCGCGGTGGTCCTGAGCGGCCCGCTCGATGGCTACAGCGACGCCGAGATCATCGACGCGATGAGCCGCGTCGCCACGGGCGCCACGCCGGTCGTCGCCGCGAAGTCCGGCCGCGACGACGGCGCCGTGCGCCTCTCGGTGCGCAAGCTGAGCGGCGAAGGGTTTCGCGATATCAGCCTTGATGTGCGCGCCGGCGAAGTGCTGGGCCTTGCCGGCGTCGTCGGCGCCGGCCGCACCGAATTCTCCGAAACCCTGTTCGGCCTGCGCCGCCAGAGCGGCGGCTCGGTCACACTCGACGGCGTCGAGCTTTCGAACCGCTCGCCGCGCCGCTGCATCGACGCCGGCCTCGTGTACCTGCCGGAAGACCGCCAGCAGAACGGCCTGTTCCTCGATGCGCCGCTCTACTGGAACACCTCATCCTACCTGATCCACCGCCTGCCCTTCCTGCTGCGGCCCGGCCGCGAGCGCGGCCTCTTCAACGGCTTCCGCCAGAGCATGGGCATCAAGTGCACCGGCCCCGGCCAAGCGGCCAAGGCGCTTTCCGGCGGCAATCAGCAGAAGGTGCTGATGTCGAAATGCCTGTCGGCGAAACCCAAGGTGCTCGTGCTCGACGAACCGACGCGCGGCGTCGACGTGGCGGCACGCAACGACATCTACGCGCTGATCCGCCAACTCGCGGCCGATGGCGTCGCCGTCATCCTGATCTCGTCCGATTTTGACGAGATCGAGCTGCTCGCCGACCGCGTCACCGTCATGGCCTTCGGCCAGCTCGGCGGCGAACTCACCGACAAGATCAGCGTCGACGCGATTGCCCGCCTGGCATTCGGCGCGGGGGAGCAGGCCCATGCTTAACATCATCGCCCGCAACCGCGTCATCATGCTGGTGCTGGTGATGGCCGTCGCCTGCCTGGCGCTCGGCTTCGCCGCGCCCGGCTATCTCTCGGCCGCCACCGCCTCGGTGATCCTGTCGAACAGCCTCGTGCTGCTCCTGATCTCGCTCGGCACGATGCTTGTCATCCTGACGCGCAACATCGACGTCTCCAGCGGCTCGATCCTGGGCTTGAGCGCCGCGACGCTCGGCCTGTCGCTCAATGCCGGCGTCAGCCTGCCGCTCGCCATCGCGCTCTGCATCCTGACCGGCATCGTTGCCGGCGCGGTGAACGGCCTGCTCGTCGCCTATCTCCGCATCCCCTCGATCGTCGCCACCCTCGGCACGCTCGGCCTCTATCGCGGCATCATGCTGATCCAGACCGGCGGCCGCTGGATCGAGGACCTGCCGCAGGATCTGAAAGCGCTCGCCGGCAGCATCGGCTTCGGCATCTCGATCCTGACCGTCACCGTGCTGGCGCTGTTCGCCATCGCCTGGTTCTTCCTGCGCCGCACCCGCTTCGGCCGCTATTTCTACGCCGTCGGCGACAACCGCGAGGCGGCGCGTCATCTCGGCGTGCCGGTCCGGCGCGTGCAGTTCACCGCCTTCGTCGCATCGGGCGCCTGCGCGGCGATCGCCGGCCTGATCTTCGCGGCGCAGATCGGCTTCATCCCCAACCAGGCCGGCAACGGCATCGAGCTGAAGGCGATCGCCGTCAACGTGCTCGGTGGCGTCAGCCTGCTCGGCGGCAGCGGCTCGGTCGCCGGCGTCTTCACCGCCGCGATCTTCCTGACCTCGATCGACAGCGCGCTCGTCTTCCTGAAGATCCCGGCGTTCTGGAACGACTTCATCGCCGGCGCGATCCTGCTGATCGTGCTGCTGCTCGACGGCCGCATCCGGCTCCTGATCGACCGGCGCATCCGCGCCCGCCGCTACGCCGTCCATGCCCGCGCGCCGCACAGCGCCGAGGCGCCCGGAAACCCGGCCGACAAGATCGCCGACAAGACCCTGCTGGCGGAGGCAAGCCGATGAAAAACCTGTTCTTCCGCTGGGAAGCGGCGCTGTTCTTGATGCTCGTTGCCGAGCTCGCCGTGTTCGGCTTCATCAACCCGCGCTTCCTGAATGTCGGCAACCTCATCTACGGCACGTCCGACTTCGTCCAGGTCGGCATCGTCGCGCTGGCGCTGACGCTCGTCATCATCGCCGGCGGCATCGACGTCTCCTTCGCCTCCGCGATCGGCCTCTGCGCCATCGTCTTCGGCGTCTCCAACTTCTTCGGCCTGCCGCTGCCGCTGGCGATCGGCCTGGCGCTCGTCGCCGGCGCCCTCGCCGGCCTGCTCAACGCCACCGTCATCCATCTGTCGAAGATCCAGCCGCTCGTCGTCACGCTGGGCAGCCTCTATCTGTTCCAGGGCGCCGCCACGGTGCTGTCTGGCGTCGTCGGCGCCGGCGGCTATGAGGGCATCGGCAATTTCCCCGCCAGCTTCACCTCGTTCGGCTATGCCGAGTTCCTCGGCCTGCCGGCGCCGCTCGCCGTCTTCCTCGGCCTCGCCGCCGTGCTGGTCGTGCTGCTGCACTTCACCCGTTTCGGCCGCGCCGTGTTCCTGATCGGCCAGTCGGCCGAAGCCGCGCGCTATTCGGGCCTGTCGGTCGCGACGACCCAGACCATCACCTATGTGATCACCGGCGTCTGCGCCGCGATCGCGGGCCTGGTCATGTCGGCCTATTTCGGCTCGGCCCGCGTCGATCTCGGCGCCTCGACCCTGCTGCCGGCCGTCACCGCGGCGGTGCTCGGCGGCGCGTCGATCTATGGCGGCCAGGGTTCGATCCTCGGCACGCTGCTCGCGACCTTCGTCATCGGCTACCTGCAGCAGGGCCTGCAGGCGAGCGGGGTACCAAGCCAGATTTCCAGCGCGCTTTCGGGAGGTTTGCTGGTTGCGGCGGTCGCATTGCGCCACGGGAGCGCGCTGCTGGCCGATTTCATCGCTGTCGCCCGACAGAAACGAAACGATCAGGCGACGGCCTTTTGAGGAGGAAACGACAATGACGATGAAATTCCTGAAGTCCGGACTGATGGCGGCAACGCTACTCGCGGGCACCATGCTCGCCTCGGGCGCGGCGCAGGCCGAATCCCAGATCGCCTTCATTCCGAAGCTGGTCGGCGTCGGCTTCTTCACCAGCGGCGGCGCCGGTGCGGTCAAGGCCGGCGAGGAAGTCGGCGCCAAGGTCACCTATGACGGCCCGACCGAGCCGAGCGTCTCCGCCCAGGTCCAGTTCATCAACAACTACGTCAACCAGGGCTACAACGCGATCGTCGTGTCGTCGGTGTCGCCCGACGGTCTCTGCCCGGCGCTGAAGCGCGCCATGGATCGCGGCGTGCTGGTCATGACCTGGGACAGCGACGTCAACCCGGACTGCCGCAGCTACTACATCAACCAGGGCACCCCGGACCAGCTCGGCGGCCTGCTGGTCGACATGGCGAAGGAAGGCGTGACCAAGGAGAAGGCCAAGGTGGCGTTCTTCTATTCGAGCCCGACCGTCACCGACCAGAACGCCTGGGCCGAAGCCGCCAAGGCGAAGATCGCCAAGGAGCATCCGGGCTGGGAGATCGTCACCACCCAGTACGGCTACAATGACGCGCAGAAGTCGCTGCAGACGGCCGAAAGCATCCTGCAGACCTACCCCGACCTCGACATCATCATCGCGCCGGACGCCAATGCGCTGCCGGCCGCAGCCCAGGCGGCGGAAAACCTGAAGCGCGCCGATGGCGTCAACATCGTCGGCTTCTCGACCCCCAATGTCATGCGCCCCTATGTCGAGCGCGGCACGATCAAGCGCTTCGGCCTCTGGGACGTCACCCAGCAGGGCAAGATCTCGATCCATGTCGCCGAGCACGTGCTGAAGAACGGCAAGATGAAGGTCGGCGACAAGCTCGACATTCCGGGCGTCGGCACGATCGAAGTCTCGCCGAACAGCGTCCAGGGCTATGACTACGAGGCCGACGGCAACGGCATCGTGCTGCTGCCCGAGCGGACCGTGTTCACCAAGGAAAACATCGGCAACTTCGACTTCTAGTTCGCGAAGCCAATACGGGCGGCTCCAGTCGGAGCCGCCCGATCCATTTTCCCAAAACAAACGGATCCAGACCCATGCAAAGCCGCTGGAACGGCGACGAGGCCAATCGTTTCATCCAGGCAGCCCTTGCCGCCGGCCAGAGCGAAGCGCTCGGGCTGCGCATCTACACCTCGCGCATCATCGGCCAGGATCCGGATCTCGTGCTGCATGGCGGCGGCAATACCTCGGCCAAGGTGACGGCCGAGGACGGCAGCGAGATCATGCACATCAAGGGCAGCGGCTGGGATCTCGACACGATCGAGGCGCCGGGCCTGCCGGCCGTGCGGATGGAGCCGCTGCTCGCGGCGCGCGACGGCGGCAAGCTCTCCGACCCCGAGATGGTCGCGCTGCTGCGCTCCGCCCTGCTCGACGCGGCCTCGCCCAATCCTTCCGTCGAGGCGCTGCTGCACGGCTTCCTGCCGTTCCGCTTCGTCGACCATACGCACGCGACGGCGGCGATGGCGCTCGCCAACCAACCCGACATGCAGGAGACCGTGAAGCGCGTCTATGGCGACCGCCTCGCCTGGGTGCCCTATGTCATGCCCGGCTTCGACCTCTCGATCGAGGGCGACAAGGTCTATCGCGCCAATCCCGGCTGCGAGGGGCTCTGGCTCGAAAATCACGGCCTGTTCAGCTTCGCCGACACGGCTGAAGCCTCCTACGAGCTGATGATCGAATTCGCGACCCTGGCCGAGCAGGAGCTTTCCCGCGCCGGCGTCGCCCTCGA
>JAFKJZ010000137.1:1738-5449 GCA_017305815.1 Hyphomicrobiales bacterium | reverse complement strand
AAGGCGTTCGGCGACACGCCGGCCCTGCACGGCGTCTCGCTCGACGTCAAGGCCGGCGAGCTGGTGGCGCTGCTCGGGCCCTCCGGCTCCGGCAAGACGACGCTGCTCCGGATCCTCGCCGGCCTCGACGCGCCGACTGCCGGCCGCGTCCTGTTCGGCGGCGACGACGCGCTCGGCCTCTCGGTGCAGGACCGCAATGTCGGCTTCGTGTTCCAGCATTACGCGCTGTTCCGCCACATGACGGTGTTCGACAACATCGCCTTCGGCCTGACGGTGCGGCCGCGCGGCGAGCGGCCGCCCAAGGCCGAGATCCGCAAGCGCGTGCTGCATTTGCTCGACCTAGTCCAGCTCTCCGGCCTCGACAAGCGCTATCCCTCGCAGCTCTCCGGCGGCCAGCGCCAGCGCGTGGCGCTCGCCCGCGCGCTCGCCATCGAGCCGCGCGTGCTGCTGCTCGACGAGCCCTTCGGCGCGCTCGACGCGCAGGTGCGCAAGGATCTCCGCCGCTGGCTGCGCGAAATCCACGACCGGACCGGCCACACCACCTTCTTCGTCACCCACGACCAGGAGGAGGCGCTCGAGCTCGCCGACCGCGTCGTCGTCATGTCGAAGGGGCGGATCGAGCAGGTCGGCACGCCGGACGAGATCTATGACGCGCCGGCGAGCCCGTTCGTGTTCGAGTTCATCGGCGAATCCTCGTTCCTGCCGGTCACCGTCGTCGACGGCGCCGTGCAGCTCGACGGCCAGCCGCTCGACCTCGCCGCGCTCGGCGCGCCGACCGGCGCGGCCACCCTCGGCTTCCGGCCGCACGACGTCTCGATCGTCGAGGATGGCGGCCCGGCCATCACCGGCACGATCGTCGCCGAGCGCCGGCATGGTGGCGCCCGCCGGCTCGAACTGGAGGTCGGTGCGGAGAAGCATCGCGTCGAGATCGACATGGCGGTCGACCACACCCGCCTGCCCGGCGGCCAGGTCGCCTTCCGTCCGCATCGCTGGCGGATTTTTCCGCGCTGAGGCCGGCCCCGGGGGCCCTCCCCCGGTTCCCCGATCCGGCTGTGCCACGAGGTCGCTCTCGGCCGTCCGGATCATCTTCCGCATTCGCGCGCCAGGGCCTAGTCTGGCCCTCCCAAGGCGACGACGGTGGAGGAGACCGGAATGAAGCGCTCGCGGATCAATGAAATCATGCTGCAGGGGGACGAGTTCATCCGCTCGTTCGGCTATGTGCTGCCCCCCTTCGCCTACTGGACGCCGGAAGAGCTGCGCGCCCGCAAGGCGCAGGCGCCCGGCATCCTCGACGCGCGGCTCGGCTGGGACATCACGGATTTCGGCGCCGGCGATTTCGACGCGCTCGGCCTGTTCCTGTTCACCGTCCGCAACGGCAACGCGGCCGACCTCGCGACCGGCCGCGGCCTGCTCTATGCCGAGAAGATCATGATCGCCCGGCAGGACCAGGTGACGCCGATGCACCGCCACGTCATCAAGGGCGAGGACATCATCAATCGCGGCGGCGGCAAGCTGACGCTCGAACTCTTCGCCTCGGACGCGGCCGGCAGCCTCGACCGCAAGGCCGGCGTCACGGTGATGACCGATGGCGTCGAGCGCAGCCTCGCCGCCGGCGGCAAGCTCAAGCTCGAGCCGGGCGAGAGCATCACGCTGACGCCCGGCATCTGGCATTCTTTCTGGGCCGAGGGCGCCGACGTGCTGATCGGCGAGGTATCGACCGTCAACGACGACCGCACCGACAACATCTTCGCCGATCCGGTCGGCCGTTTCGCCGAGATCGAGGAAGACGAGCCGCCGATGCACCTGCTGGTGTCGGACTACGACGACTGGCTCGCCCCGTAGGGGCGACGAGCCTCGTCAGGACCAGGCTTCGTCGAGGATCGGCGCGAAGCCGCCGAAGATCATGCGCTGGCCGTCGAAGGGCATGTCGAACTGCATGCGCGGATCGGCCATCGCCTTCTGCCATCCCTCGGCGCGCGCCGCCTTGGACGGCCATTCGATCCAGGAATAGACGATCTTCTCGTCCCCGGTAGCCTTCACGGCGCGGCGGAAATCCGTAACCTTGCCCTCCGGCACGTCGTCGCCCCAGGTCTCGACCACCCGCGTCGCGCCATATTCGCGCAGGATCGGCGCCGTCTTCGCCGCCATGGCGCGATAGGCCTCCTTGTTGGCGCCGGGCACGGCGATCAGCGCGCCGTCGACATAGCCGGTCCCGCCGCCCCCGCCCTGCTCGACCAGAAGGGCCTCGAACCCGCCGAAGATCATGCGCTGGCCATCGAAGGGCATGCTGGCCGCCATCTCCTTCATGCGCGGGTCGTTCATCATCTTCTCATTGGCGGCGTCGCGGGTTGCGCGATCCGGATATTCGAACCAGGAGAAGACAACGACCTCATCCGGCTTCGCCTGCACGGCGCCCTTGAAATCGGTGAGCTTGCCGTCGGGCACCTCGTCGCCCCAGGTCTCGACCATGCGGGTCGCGCCGCTATCCCGAATGAAGGCGGCGGCCTCGGCGGCATGCTTGCGGTAGGCTTCCTTGTTGGCGGCCGGCACGGCCACCACGAATCCCTCGACATAGGTCATGGCGTCTCCTCCTTGGTCCCGCCTGGCGGGCTCTCCTCCGCTCGTCCCGCGCCGCCTGCCATGCCGTGGCAGACAATGCGGGACAACGGCTTCCTGGACGGATTGTTCACTTGACAATTTAAGTTGATATCAACATAAAAAGAGCATGTCAAATTCCGGCCCTGTACCCTTTTCGACCACGCTGCATGTCCGCGATCACTGCCTCTGCCTGGCCGCCCAGCGCGCCGCCCGCGCCCTGGCGCGCCGCTTCGACGAAGCGTTGCGGCCGGCCGGGCTGACCAGCGGCCAGTTCTCGCTGCTGATGTCGCTGAACCGGCCCGTGCCGCCGTCGATCGGTTCGGTGGCGTCACTGCTCGCCATGGACCGGACAACGCTGACGGCCAATCTGAAGCCGCTGGAGCGGCAGGGACTGCTGGAGACCGCCATCGACCCGCAGGACCGGCGCAGCCGCCTGCTGACGCTGACCGACGCCGGCCGCGCGGCGCTCACGGCCGCCGTGCCGATCTGGCAGCGCATGCATGCGGAGGTCGAGGCGCCGCTCGGCGAGGGCGTGGCCGATCTCCTGCGCGCCGGGCTGATGGCGCTCGTCTGACGGATCGACGGCCGGTCGGCTATTGCCGCGCCAGTTCCTCGACGCCCTGCCTGCCGCGCCTGCGCAGCGGCTGCCGCTTGAAGGCGACGTCGACCGACCCGACGGTCATGCCGAGCATGGAGATGACGCCGTTGTTGACGATGGTGTCGCGGCCGGAGCGGCGGATCGTATCCTCGAAATGAAGCTGCAGCTTGCTGCCGTTCTTGCCGCGCGTGATCAGGTCGTAGGACATGCGAATGACATCGTCATCGACCCGCACCTTGGCGGTGCCGACGACGTCCTCGCGTGTGCCGATATAGGTGTTCGGGCCGGTCTTCTTGAAGCGCCAGGTGCGGCGGTCGAGCGCGCCATTGTCGAAACGAAAGGCCTGGTCGAGCACGAAATGGCCGCCGCTGCCGCGCCCGCTCGTGGTGACGACGAAGCCGCGGTCGACGCCGGCGAGCCGGCTCTTGAAGCGGCCGACGCCGGTCGCCTGGCCGCGAAACGCGTCTTCCAGCGTCTGCCCGGTCTCGGCCGCGCCGGAGCCGGCGCTGGAAACG
>JAFKJZ010000137.1:0-1575 GCA_017305815.1 Hyphomicrobiales bacterium | reverse complement strand
CGGCGCTCTCGGTCAGCACGGCATAGAGCGCCGACTGGTCGCCGGAGGCGCGCAGCTTGTTGGCGAGCCCAGGCTCGCGCAGCAGACGCGCGATGCGGGCGAGCGCCTTCAGATGGTCCGCGCCGGCGTTTTCCGGCGCCAGCAGCAGGAAGATCAGGTCGACGGGCTGGTCGTCGAGCGATTCGAAGTCGATCGGCTTGGGAAGGCGGGCGAAAACGCCATGGATGCGGGTCAGCGCCGGCAGCTTGCCGTGCGGGATCGCGATGCCGTTGCCGACGCCGGTCGAGCCGAGGCGCTCGCGCTGCAACAGGGTATCGAAGATCTGCCGTTCGTCGAGACCGGTCAGTTTCGCGGCCTTTTCGGCCAGTTCCTGAAGTGCCTGCTTCTTGCTGTTGGCCTTCAGGGCCGGGACGATGGCGTCCTGGCTGATGAGATCACTGAGGTCCATGACTTGGTTCAAAAATGCCTCGGTTCAAACCTTCGGTCCAAGACCCGTCGTTTCGGCGCGCTCCCCGAGCGCGCCGAAATCTCGATTCCAAGCTCCCTGCGCCGGGTCGATCCACCCGATATTGCCGTCGCGCCGGCGGTACACGATGTTCACGCCGCCATGTCCGGCATGCCGGAACACGACGACCTGCGATTCTGCCAGGTCCATCGCCATCACGGCGCCGGATACGGACATCGTCCGCAGCGCCTTGGTTTCCTCGGCGATCACCATCGGCTTGTAGTCCGCCGCCAGCTCCTCGTCCTCGTCCGGCGTTGCCGCCAGGACGGTATAGTTGGCGTCGATATCGGCCGCGCCATTGCGCGGATGATGGTCCTTCAGCTTGCGCTTGTAGCGCCGCAGCTGCTTCTCGATGCGATCGGCGGCCTGGTCGAATGTCGGATAGATCTCATGACCCCGTCCCTCGGCATGCAGATCCGCCCCGCTGTCGAGATGCAAGGCGCAATCGACGCGATAGCCGGTTCCATCCCGCTCCAGAACCACGCGACCCGAAAAGCCGCCGGAGAAATATTTGCCGATGGCGTCGCCGACCCGGCCCTCCACATGCGTGCGATAGGCGTCGCTGACTTCGATGTTCTTACCGGAGATGCGCAGAGACATGGACTTCTCGTACCCCTTGGTCGTCGTTGCGAACCGAGGCTCGCTTCGCGCTCCCGCGTGAAGCAGCCCCGTCGGGCACGTGCTTTCCGGCGTCACCAAGGCCTGCCGACTTCGAGCCGTTGGCGTTCCGGCTCCAAGGCCTCGGCCGCCTTCGGCGCCGCGCCCTTCTAGTGACAGCATGCCGGGAAGTCAAGAAACACGCCCCGGCAACAGCCATCATGTCTTGGACTTGGTCATCCGTCGAGCCCAAGGCAAGGGCAGCCGTCTAAACTTTAGCAGGCGGCGACCGCCTGCTTTTCACGACGACGCTGGACCGATGACGGAATCCTCAGGGCTTCGCGGTACTTGGCGGCTGTCTTCTCGATCACTGCCTGGGGTAGGCGAGGCGAGGGCGCTGTCTTGTCCCAGGGCTTGCCGTTGACCTGGGCTTGCTCCAGCCAGTAACGCACAAACTGCTTGTCGTAGCTGGG
>JAFKJZ010000136.1 GCA_017305815.1 Hyphomicrobiales bacterium | reverse complement strand
GCAAGCCCCTCACCCAACCCTCTCCCGCAAGCGGGCGAGGGTCTGCGGGCAACATCCGCCCCAAGCTCCCGCACAACAAAAAAGGGCCGCTGCTCGCGCAGCGACCCCTGACCATGGAGGCTATGCCAGACCAGCCTACTGGCCGATGTCTTCCTTGCGCAGGCCGCCGACACGGGCGAGCGGCCGGCCGGAATCGGTGATCGCGATCGCGACGACCATCTCGTTGGCGCGCGGCGCATCCGGAATGCGGATCTCCATCGCATCGAAATGGCTGCGCACGCGCGCATGGTCCTTGTGACCGAGCGGCACGTCGATGACGGCGCCGATCTTGGCACGCTTCTTGGCCGACGGGATCAGCGCGTCGCCCTTGCCGAGCACGGCGCGGAAGGGCGCGCCGAGCTTCGGGTGCATGATGGCGGCGGCATGCTCGAACTCGCCCTCGGCGCCGACGATGACCGCCTTGCCGAAGCTCTCGACCTGATCGCCGGGGATACCGAGCAGGGCTACGGCGCGGCGCGGCAGCAGGTCGCCCAGCTCCTCGCCAAGCGCGATCAGCTCATCGAGATTCTCGACATAGTGGCCAGAGGCCGAGTTCGAGACGACGGCCACGGCCGAGACCTTGCGGGTCGGGGCCGGCAGAACAACATCGCCCTCGATCAGGGTCTCCTCGAGCGTCGTGACGATCTTGCGGATCACGCGGCTCATCGCAGGCCGTCCTCGCCCTTGATGTCTGCCACGGCCAAGCCGCCGACGCGGGCATGCACGCGCGAGCCCGTGGTCATGGCGAGGATCACGACCATCTCGTCGGCACGCGGCGCATCGGGGACGTTGACCTCGATCGCGTCGAAATGGCTGCGGACATAGGAGGCGTTGACATGGGTGATCGGAATGTCGATCGCCGCGCCGACGCCGCCGACCTTCTTGGTCGAGGGGACGATCGCCTTGGCTTCGCCGAGCAGTTCGCGCATGGCGTAGCCGCCGGGGACGTGCCAGAGAGCGCCGTGCTCGAGTTCGCCGCCCTCGCCGACGATGGCGCCCTTGCCATAGCCCTCGATCGCGGAGGCATCGCCGCCCAGCGCTTCGAGCAGGCGCTTCGACATCTGCAGACCGAGCGGCTTCAGGTCTTCCATCAGCCCGGTGATGTCTTCGACATAACGGCCGGCATAGGGGTTCTTGATGACCGCCATGATCGTGCCGCGACGCGGCGGATTGGCGGAAACGGGTCCGCCCTCGTGAAAGATCTCCTCGATGCGGAGAAGGAATTTCCGGACGACGACATCGGTCATGTGAAGCTCCTGGGGTGGGCGGACGCGTGGATCAGTTGCAGACGAAGGGCAGGCGCTCGGCCGGCGGCGTGTTGCGGCTGCGGCCGGAGCGGACGATGCCGTCGATGACGATCATGCCGACGCCCGGCAGGTCGCCGAGCTGGATGCTGTCGAGCATGTCGCGGCCGGCCGAATGCATCGCCTTGGCGAGGAAGACGAAATCGGCGGGACGGCCGACTTCGATCAGGCCGCAGTCGAGGCTGCGCATGCGCGCCGTGTTGCCGGTGGCGAAGCAGATCGCGATCTCGGCCGGCACATCGCCGAGCGAGGAGAGCAGCGACACCATGCGGAGGATGCCGAGCGGCTGCACGCCCGAGCCGGCGGGGCCGTCGGTGCCGAGGATGACGCGCTCCATCTCACCCATCTCGCGCGCCGTGCGCAGCGCGAACAGCGCCGCGCGCTCATTGCCGTTGTGAACGATCTCGAGGCCGGCCTTGCAGCCCTCGCAGATGCAGCGGATCTCGCGATCCGGCAGCGCGGTGTGGCCGCCATTGATGTGGCCGACGACGTCGGTGCCGGCCGCCAGAACCACGTCGGCGCCGATCAGGCCCGAGCCCGGAACGGAGGGGCCGCCGGTGTGGATGGTCGACTGGATGCCGTATTTGCGCGCCCAGGCCACCATCTTGCCGGACGTTTCTCCATCCTTGACGCTGCCGAGGCCGATCTCGCCCAGAAGACGCACGCCTGCGTCGGCGAGGTCCTTGAAATCCTGCTCGACCATGCCCTGCTCGATGATCGGCGCGCCGGCATGGATCTTGACGCCGCCGGGACGGAAGGCGGTGAAGGTACGCTGCGCGGCGATGGCGAGCGCCTTCAGGCCGACGATATCGGTCGGACGGCCGGGCGTATGCACCTCACCGGCCGAGATCATGGTGGTCACGCCACCATGCATGGTGCTGTCGATCCAGTTCAGCTGGCTCTGGCGCGGCGTCCAGTCACCCGCGACGGGATGGACATGGCTGTCGATCAGGCCCGGCGCCACGACCGCCTGGTTGGCGTCGATCACCTGATCGGCCTGGTCCACGTCGAGATCCTTGGCGCGTCCGATGGCCGCGATCTTGCCGTCGACGGCAATGATCGTATCCGCATCGAGGATCGGATTCTCCATGGCGCCGCTCAGCACCAATCCGATGTTGCGAATGACGAGCTTGCCCTTCGGCTGCGCCGAGACGGGATCGTGGGACATCGCGCTTCTCCATGCGTGCATTTGGTCAGGCAGCCTTCGTCCACTACACGGAAATTCATATGAGTTCAAACAATAATCCGAGCTCAATCTCCATTAACAACAAGACCTTCCTTGCTCCGCTTTGAACGAGGACGGACGGAATTGAAGGACGCGATCGCGGCGATTTCGTCCTCGCCGACGCCCATTCTTCGAAAAATCAGTCCTGATCGATCGATCCGAGCGGCCGGAGGCAATCGAGCAGCGCCTCAGCCGCTGGCGAGAGCCCGATCCGGGCCCTGGTGACGATGCAGAGCGTGCGGCGCAAAGAGACGTCGCGCAAGCCCACCCGGCGCACCGCCGGGCTCTGCAGCACAGAGGCGGCGAGCTTCGGCATCAGCGCCACGCCCATGCCCTGCGAGATCATCGTCAGCTGCGCGATCGTGCCATGTGCCCTGAGCGGCCCGGCGCGGAAGGCGGGCGGGATTTCGGGCGCGGCCGCGATCAGCTTGCCGGTGCCGGTATGCTGATCGAGCGAGATCACCTCGCCGGCCGGGATTTCGGCGAGATCGACGGCGGCGCGCCCGGCGAGCGGATGATCGCGATGGCAGACCAGCACGAACGGATCGACATGGAACGGTTCGTAGGAAAGCTGATCGGTGACGTGCCAGGGCTCGGCGATGCCGAAATCCGCCACCCGCTCCAGCACCAGCGAACCGACCCGCTCAGCGATGTCGTCATGTACCGTGACCTCGACGGCCGGATGCGCGGCGCGGAAGCGCGTCAGCGCCGGCGCGAGATGGAACAGCACGACGGAAGGCGCCGCCGCCACGGTCACCGCGCCACGCTCGACGCCGCCGACCCGGCGCAAATCGTGCAGCGCCGCCTCGAAATCGGAGACGACGCGGCGCGCGGCGACGAGGAATTCCCGACCCGCCTCGGTCGGCGTCACCGGCCGCGCGTCGCGGTCGAACAGGCGGACGCCGCCATCCGCCTCGATCTGCTTGATCGTCTCGGTGAGAGCGGAGGGCACGATCCCCAGCATGTCGGCGGCGCGCGTGAAGGACTGCGCCTCGGCCAGCGCCAGCGCCTTCACCAGCTTCGACGCCGCGCTCCGCGCCGCCGGCTTTCGCGGCGAGATCGCGCACGACCATGCCGCCCGCGCCGCCATGTCGACCGACAACAGCGTCTACGAGATCGAGCCCGACCTGATCGTCGCACCGCGCGACGCCGCCGATGTCGCCACCCTGCTCGCGGTCGCCGACCGGGACGAGTTCCGCCGCATGCCGATCACCGCGCGCGGCGGCGGCACCGGCACCAACGGCCAGAGCCTGAACCGCGGCATCATCGTCAATTTCCAGCGCTTCATGACACGCATCCTGGCGCTGAACGAGGCCGAGAGCTGGGTCGAGGTCGAGCCGGGCATCGTGCTCGACGAACTGAATGCCGCGATCGCCCATACTGGCCTGTTCTTCGCGCCCAACACCTCGACCTCGAACCGCTGCACCATCGGCGGCATGATCAGCACAGACGCCTCTGGCAAGGGCTCGCGCATCTACGGCAAGACCAGCGACAACGTGCTCGGCCTCGAACTGGTCGTCGATGGCGGCCGCGTCCTCGACAGCCTCGCCGCCCCGCCCGACTGGGCCGCGCCGATGCTGGAGGCGGTGGCAGAGGCCTGCGACGCCGGCCGCGACGCGCTGATCGAGAACACGCCACGGATCTCGCGGCGCTTCACCGGCTACGACCTTGAGCGCGCCCGCCCGGCGCCGGACCGGCTCGAATGGTGGCGGCTGCTGCTCGGCGCCGAGGGCACGCTGGGGCTGGCGACCCGCATCCGACTGAAGCTGACGCCGCTGCCGCGGCACAAGCGCCTCGTCGTCATCGGCTTCGACCATTTCGCCGCCGCGCTGGCGGCCGGAACGCCGCTGCTCCGCCACGAGCCGCTGGCGATCGAGATCATGGACGACTGGGTGCAGCGGCTCGCCCGCGAAGCCGGCCTGATGGACAGCCTGCCGCCCGCCATCCGCGGCGAGGCGGACGACCGCATCTCCTACCTGTTCGTCGAGTTCGTCGGCGAGGACGCGAATGCGCTCGACGCCGCCGTCGGCAGGCTGACCGCCGACGCGGCGACGCTTCCCGGCGTCATCGGCAGCTATCGCGCCCGCGACGCCGCCGACAGCGCCAGGCTGTGGTCGACCCGAGCCGCCGCCGTCGGCCTGCTCGGAAAGCGCGAGGGTGCCCGCCGCCCGGTCGCATTCGTCGAGGATTGCGTCGTTCCGGTCGAAAACCTCGTCGCCTTCGTCGAGGGCTTCGACGCGATCATGAAGGAGCACGACCTGCGCTATGGCATCTATGGCCATATCGATGTCGGCTGCCTGCATGTCCGCCCGGCCCTCGACCTCGACGACAAGGCCGACCAGGCGACCTTCAAGGCCATCTCCGACGCCGTCTACGCGCTCTGCACGCGGCATGGCGGCATCTTCTGGGGCGAGCACGGCAAGGGCATTCGCGGCGCCTACCTGCCGGACTATGTCGGACCGGTCGCCTATGCCGCCCTGCAGCGGATCAAGCACGCCTTCGACCCGCAGGAGCGCTTCAATCCCGGCAAGCTTGTCACCGTCTCACGCCGGCCGATCGGCATCGTCGACATGCCGTTCCGCCAGGGCAACGCACCGGCCGACCTGCCGTTCGAACCGGCCTTCCACTGCAACGGCAACGCCTCCTGCCTCAACTACAGCAAGACGGTGCCGATCTGCCCGTCCTTCAAGGCGACGCGCGACCTCACGCAGTCGCCCAAGGGGCGCGCCGAGATCGTGCGGCGCTGGCGCCAGGCCGAGGCGGCCGGCGAAGCCGAACGCGACAAGATCGCGGCCGACGCCCATGCCGCGCTCGACAGCTGCCTCGGCTGCAACGCATGCGGCAGCGCCTGCCCGGCCCATGTCAGCATCCCGATGCTGAAATCGCGCTTCCTCGAAGCCTATCACGCAACGCGGCGCCGGCCGCTGCGCGACCACGCCGCCGCGGCCGTCGAGGCGCTGGCGCCGTTCATCGCGGCGACGCGGCCGCTCGCCCGCCGCCTGGCCCCGCTGGCCTACCGGCTGGCGGCGCCGCTGCTCGGCTTCGTCGACCTGCCGGCGATTTCCGCACGAGGGCTCCGCCAGCTCGGTCATCCCGTCTTCCGCCACGACGATGCGATCCCGACCCACGAAGAGGTCGTGCTGGTGCTGGAGGATGCGTTCACCGCCACCTTCGACACGGAAGCGGTCGCCGCGGTCTGCGACGGGCTAGCGGCGCTCGGCTACCGGCCGGTCATCGTGACGCTGCCGCCCGGCTCCAAGGCGGCGCATGTGAAGGGCATGCGCAAGCGCTTCACGCGACTGGCCAGCCGACAGATCGCGGCGCTCAACGAACTGGAGAAGACCGGTCGCCCCCTGATCGGGGTCGATCCCGCCTTCGTGCTGATGACCCGCAGCGAGTTCCGCGAGGTGGCGCCTTCCATGCCGCAGGTACTGCTGGTGCAGGAATTCCTGCGCCAGCGCCTCACGGCCGGCGATCCCTGGCCGAAGGCATCATCGAGCGCGCGCGCGCCTAAGCTGATGGTCCATTGCACCGAGGCCTCGGCGGTCCCGCAGGCGCTCAAGCAATGGCAGGAAGTGTTCGCGGCTGTCGGCCTCGCGGTGCGGCCGACACAGACCGGCTGCTGCGGCATGTCGGGCCTGTTCGGGCACGAGCAGCGCCAGCAGGCGGTGAGCCGGGCGCTGTTCGACGCCTCGTGGGCGCCGGCGCTCGCCGACGAAACATCCGTGCTCGCCACCGGCTTTTCCTGCCGCTGCCAGGTCGGTCGCCTGTCGGAGACGAAGGCGTCGCATCCGATGGCCGCGATCGCCGCCGGCCTGAGGGCCGCCTGAGGTCAGCGAATTTTGGGCGCGGCAATCGAACTGCGCAGCAGCACGTCGCTGCCGAGCATGATCCGGCGCGGCGGCACGTCGAGCCCTTTCAGCCGCTCGAGCAGCAGGCCCGCCGCCTGCCTCCCGACATCGACCATATCGCGGTCGATGACGGTAATCGGCGGATAGACCAGCTCGCCGAGCAGCGCGTCGTCGGCGCCGACGAAGGAAATGTCGTCCGGGATCGACAGGCCGAGCAGGCGAACCGCCTTCAGCGCGCCATAGAAGATGTCGCTGCCGGCGGCGAGGATGGCGGTCGGCGGATTGGCGCCGGTCAGAAGGTCATGCGTCTCGGCCATGCCGCGCTCGGCGCTCTGCGTCCGCGCGCGGATCAGCCATTCGTCGATCGGCACGCCGGCCTTTTCCAGCGCGCGCTTGAAGCCGGCGACGCGGTCGCGGCCGGGACGGATATTGTGCGAAGCGGTGATCAGGCCGATACGCCTATGGCCGAGCTGCAGCAATTGCTCGACCACCGTCTCGATCGGCTGCATGTGCTCGCT
>JAFKJZ010000135.1 GCA_017305815.1 Hyphomicrobiales bacterium | reverse complement strand
TCCCGGTGGGAGAGGTCGGAGCGAAGCTCCGGGTTAGGGGATGCGGCCTTACCGGATAGTTCCCTACGCCCTCACCCGCCGGCCTGCGGCCGTCGACCTCTCCCCACGGGAGAGGTGAGGGGCGGTACGCCCGCGAACGCCTAGTGCAGGACGCGGGGGGCGTTGGGGACGTCGAGGGAGAAGGCCGGGATCTCGACGGAGAACATTTCGCCGCTCTCGGTCTGCATCTGGTAGGTGCCGGCCATGATGCCGGACGGCGTCGAGAGCGGGCAGCCGCTGGTATATTCGAAACTCTCGCCGGGCTTCAGCGACGGCTCCTTGCCGACGACGCCGACGCCGCGCACTTCCTCGGTGCGGCCCTTGCCGTCGGTGATGCGCCAGAAGCGCGAGCGCAGCTGGACGTTTTCAAGCCCGAGATTGACGATCTCGATGGTATAGGCCCAGACGTAACGGTCTTCGCCCGGCGAGGAATCGTCCTCGACGAAGCTTGGCTGCACGGTCACCTGGATCGATCGCGTGACGGTTCGATACATCGGCGTTCTTCTCGAAATGGATCGGAGCACATAGCGCCTGGCAAGGTGGGGCGTCAATCGCGCGCGACGCCGCATGGCGTGCGCAACCCGCTCGCTATGTCGTTGTGGCAACACGCACGACATTTGCAGCCGACACGTTTCGCCAGTGAATCGGCTACGCTATAGTTGCGCGGGTTGTAGATCAGGGTTCGCGACGAGCCGGGCGAAAGGGAACATTCAATGCTGAAGGAATTCAAGGAGTTTGCCCTCAAGGGCAACGTGGTCGACCTGGCCATCGGTATCATCATCGGCGCCGCCTTCAGCGGGCTGGTCAATTCGATCGTCAATGACATCATCATGCCGATCATCGGTGTGATCACCGGCGGCATCGACTACACCAACAAGTTCATCCAGCTCGCCGGCGAGCCGCAGACCACCCTCGACGCCGCGCGCAAGGCCGGCGCCACCGTCGCCTATGGCAACTTCCTCACCCTGCTGATCAACTTCCTGATCGTCGCCTGGATCCTGTTCCTGATCGTCAAGGGCATGAACCGCATGAAGCGCGAGAAGGCCGCCGCCCCGGCGCCGGTCGCGACGCCGGAAGACGTCGCCCTGCTGCGCGAGATCCGCGACCTGCTGGCGAAGCAGAAGGTCGGCTGATCCTCCAGCCTCGCTGGACGGGAATGCGACGGACGGCGGCCCTTGGCCGCCGTTTTGTCGTTGTTGGCCGCTACGAGCGGCGATCGATCCCATTCCGGCGCCCCGGCGATCAGGGCAGGGGCGCCCGCAGACATTGGAACATTGCGTGTCAGACCATTCCGCACTGCATTCGCTGCGGCCGGAGGCGAGCGAGGCTCCCGAAAGCGGCATCGTCGAGGTCTTCAACTACGGGCGCGACCGCGCCGGGCTGATCCCGCTCTGGGTCGGCGAGGGCGACCTGCCGACGCCGGCCTTCATCAGCGAGGCGGCGCAGGCCGCGCTCAAGGCCGGCGAAACCTTCTACACCCACCAGCGCGGCATTCCGGAGCTCCGGCAGGCGCTGGCCGACTATCACGCCCGCCTCTATGGCCGTCCGTTCGATCCCGAGCGCTTCTTCGTCACCTCGGGCGGCATGCCGGCGATCCAGATCGCGCTCCGCATGGCGGCGGGGCAGGGCGACGAGGTCGTGGTGCCGACGCCGGCCTGGCCGAATTTCGCCGCCGCCGCCGAGATCGGCGCCGCCCGCGTCGTCGAGGTGCCGCTCACCTATGGCAATGCCGGCTGGACGCTCGATCTCGACCGCTATTTCGACGCCGTGACGCCGCGCACCAAAGCGCTGTTCCTGAACTCGCCCTGCAACCCGACCGGCTGGACGGCGACGCGGGACGAGTTGCAGGCAATTCTCGATTTCGCGCGGGCGCGCGGGCTGTGGATCGTTTCCGACGAGGTTTATACGCGCTTCTTCTATGAGGGCATCCGGTCGCCGTCCTTCTATGACGTCGCCGGGCCGGACGATCGCATCCTCTTCGTCAACACCATGTCGAAGAACTGGGCGATGACCGGCTGGCGGGTAGGCTGGATCGCGGCGCCGCCGGCGCTCGGCCAGGTGATCGAGAACCTCGTGCAATATTCGAGCTCGGGCACGCCCAAATTCCTGCAGCGCGGCGCCGTTGCGGCGCTCGAGCAGGGCGACGCCTTCATCGACTTCCAGCGCCAGCGGGCGACAGAGGCGCGCGAGATCGTTTGCTCGGGACTGGAGCGGACGGGCCGGGTGCGCCTGGTTCGGCCGGCGGGCGCCTTCTATGCCTTCTTCGCCGTCGACGGCGAGCCGGATACGCGGGCGCTGGCGCTGAAGCTGGTTGACGAGGCCGGCGTCGGCCTCGCTCCGGGCGGGGCCTTCGGCGCCGGTGGCGACGGCTTCATGCGGCTCTGCTACCTGCGCGATCCCGAACAGATCCGCGAGGCGACCCGTCGCCTGGCCGACTGGCTGGCGAAGTAGCGGAGCTTCGGCGCGCCGGGATTTCGCGAAGGCGAGTAGGCCGTCAGCGCAGGGTCGCTGGCGGCTCGATCCCGAGCGTGTCGTGCAGATGCGCCCAGGTCACTGCCTCGAACCGTTCCGGCCAGCGGGCGCCCAATCGTGCCGCCATCTTTCTCGCGCGCGGAAGATAGAGCGCGGCATGCGCCAGATAGTTGGCGATCAGCGCGTCGCGCTCCGCCACCAGCGGCGGCAGTGCGGCGAGGGCCTTTTTCTGCTCCGCCGTGATCAGGCGGTTCAGATGCAGCACGCCGCCGCGATTGGGCGCGTCGGTCTCCTCGATCAGGAGATCGGTGATCAGATTGCGCAGGAAGAACAGGCCGGTGACGGAATTGAAGTATTCCGCCCGTCCCATGGCGAGCGGCAGCAATCCCAGGACGCGGAAGAACTCCTCGACCTGCCACTGCAGCCGTCCCGGGCTCGGTCGCGGCTTCTCCGCCTTGGCCGGCAGGGCTTCGAGCAACTCGTCCGGATCGAACAGGATCCTGAGCCCGGCCTTCGTCCGCTCGGCGATCTGCTCCGGCGTCACGATGTCGACGTCGACGCGAAGCCAGGCCGCGGTGATGGCGTTGATCAGCGTCGGCTTCACCTGCCGGTCTCGCCAAAGTACGATCTCGCCGACCCTGCCAAGCGCGTCGCGCCAGAGCGCGGCCGTCTCGTCGCTGGCGCCGCTGTCGGCGACGACGAGAAAATCAAGGTCGCTATAGGCATCGGCGAGGCCTGCGCCGTGGCTGCCACCCAGCGCCAGCGCTCGGATGCCGGGCTCGGCTTCGAGCCGTTCCGCGATGGCGCGGATGGCGGGATCGACATCGAAGGCGGGCGCCTGCGGCCTGTCGCGTTCGGCGGCATGGGACATGGTGTGTTTCCCCCGGGCAGGAGCCTAGCAGGCGGCGGCGAATGTTCAATCCGGCCGCCTTTCGCTGGAGCGGGACGAGGCCGGCGTCGGCTTCGTTCCGCGGCTCTGCTGCCGGAGCGATGCCGACCGGATCCACGAGGCGGCCCGTCGCCTGGCTGGTGAAGCCAGCAGGCAAGCAAGCCCCTCACCCAACCCTCTCCCGCAAGCGGGCGAGGGCTTTTCCGCCGAGGCTCCTTCGACATCGCGATCGGGCGCCGCGCGCTCGCTCTCCCTCAGGGAGAGGGTTGGGGCGAGGGCCTGCCGGTCCACGCCCGCAGATTCTATTGCCAACGGTCCTTGGCTCGGGTAGATCAT
>JAFKJZ010000134.1 GCA_017305815.1 Hyphomicrobiales bacterium | reverse complement strand
GCGCATGAAGCCCAGCGCGATTTCGTCGGCCGCCGCGCAGACCGCCGTCGGCTTGTCGGCGAGCGCGAAGAAGTCCCGCGCCGCGCGCTCGCCCGAGGCGAAGTCGAAATTGCTGGCGCCGCGCCAGATCAGCGCCTCGTCGACCGGCAGGCCCGCTTCCCGCAGCGCGTCGCAATAGCCGCCGAGGCGCTCGTTCGCCTCGAGCCCGCCCTCGGCGCCGGGGATATGGGCGATGCGGCGGTGGCCCTGCGCGATCAGGTAGCGCACCGCCTCGGCCGAGGCGCCACGATTGTCGACGTCGAACACGGAAAACTGCTCCGTGCCGGGGATCTCCGAAAACATCAGCGACATCGGCACGGTATCCGGCACCGACACGAATTCCTCGTCGCGCGGCACGTTGCCGGTGACGACCAGCACGCCGTCGACCTGCCCGGCGCGAATCACGCGGGCATAGTGGGTTTCGCGGCTGCGGCTCTGGCGGGTGTAGCCGATCAGCACGCCGTAGCCGCCCTCGGTGAACACTTCCTCCAGCGCGTTCAGCACCGGTGTGAAGAACGAGTTGCCGATGCCCGGCAACAGGACCAGCACCATCTTGGTCGATTTGGCGCGCAGCGAGCGGGCGGCGGCGTTAGGGGTGTAGCCGGTCTCGCGGATGGCGGCGAACACCGCCGCGCGCGTCGCCTCGGTGACCCGGTCGGGCAGCGCGATGGCGCGACTGACCGTCGCCGTCGAGACGCCGGCGCGGCGCGCGACGTCCTGGATCGTCACGGTGCGAGGAGCGCCGTCCGCGTCCGCTTCTCGTGTTGGCACCCGATTATCCCTTCCTGGAACGTTCCCCGATGAAGACGAGTCACCGTTCCACTCTCCTCTCGCCAGGCGGCCCTTGGCCGTCCGGTCGCGTTTCCCCGCACCGGTAGCCGCTTCGCGGCAAAGCGAGCTAGCCGGATCTTTTCTTTTGCAGTGCAAAATAACTTTGCGTTGACAGCCGCCATGGGGAGTATACGGTAGATGTAATCGATTACAAGAATTCGGGCGTTCAAGTCCGACGGATCGGACGGACGTTCGCGAATTGGCGCCTTTGAGGAAAGGCGTTGAACCCCGGGAGGAGTAAGCATGAAGCATTTCACCAAGGCGCTGCTCGGTGCGGCAGCAGTCGTGGCCCTGATGGCCGGCCCGTCGGTCGCAGCCGAGAAGGCCGAGGTCATCCACTGGTGGACCTCCGGCGGCGAATCCGCTGCCGTGAAGGTGTTCGCCGACCAGTTCAACGCCGCGGGCGGTGACTGGGTCGACGCCGCGATCGCCGGTGGCGAAGCCGCGCGCGCCGCAGGCATCAACCGCATCGTCGGCGGCAACCCGCCGACCGCCATGCAGTTCAACACCGGCAAGCAGTTCGAGGACCTGGTCGCCCAGGGCCTGCTCAACAATCTCGACGACGTCGCCAAGGCCGACGGCTGGGACAAGTTCCTGTCGCCGGTGCTGGTAAAGGCGGTCTCGCGCGACGGCCACTACTATGCCGTCCCGGTCAACATCCACTCGAACAACTGGCTCTGGTACAACACGGCCCTGCTCGAAGCGAACAAGATCGAGCCGCCGAAGACCTGGGACGAGCTGTTCGCCGCCATGGACAAGCTGAAGGCCGCCGGCGTCATTCCGATGGCGCAGTCGGGCGACGCCTGGACGCAGCTCCTGCTCTTCAACGACGTCCTGCTCGGCGTTGGCGGCCCCGAGCTCTACATGAAGGTCTATCAGGACAACAACGCCGATGCGGTGAAGTCGCCTGAATTCGCCAAGGTCGCCGAGACGTTCGGCAAGCTGCGCAACTATGGCGACGAAGGCCAGCAGGGCCGCCAGTGGAACCAGGCCACGGGCCTCGTGGTCGGCGGCAAGGCCGGCTTCAACTTCATGGGTGACTGGGCCAAGGGCGAAGTCATCGCCGCCGGCCTGACTCCGGGCAAGGAAGTCGGCTGCGTGCCGGGCATCGGCAACCAGGTCTACTGGATCGGCGGCGACGTGTTCGTCTTCCCGAAGACCGACAATGCCGACGCCCAGAAGGCCCAGGCGCTGCTGGCCCACACCATGCTGACGCCGGAGACCCAGGTCGCCTTCAACGCGAAGAAGGGCTCCGTCCCGGTTCGCGGCGACGTCGACACGTCGAAGCTCGACGCCTGCGCCCAGGCCGGCCTCAAGCTGCTCGCCACCGAGGGCGCCTCGGTTCCGGGCTTCGACTTCCTGCAGACCCCGGACGCGATCGGCTCGATCCAGGATCTGATCGGCCAGTTCTGGACGACCCCGTCGCAGACCCCGGCCGACCTGCAGGCGAAGTTCGCCGAAATCATCGCCTCTGAGTAACAGGACAGCGACCCGGCCGGTTCTCCGGCCGGGTTTCCTCCTCGATCCGGCGCCGCCGTCAGGGTGAGCCGGTCCACGGCGGGTCATATCCGCCGCGCAATCGGAGTGCGTTATCTTGAAACCACGATTCCTACGCTTCTGGATGGCGCAGGTGGCGCTGACGCCTGCCTGGCTGATCGTGATCCTCGCCTATGTCGGAACCATACTCTGGACCATCCAGATCTCGTTCACGAGCTCGAAGGTGTTCCCGGTTTCGAACTATGTCGGCTTCTCGCAATATACGCGGCTGTTCGGCTCGGATCGCTGGATCATCTCGGTCCAGAACCTCGCCATCTTCGGCGTGATCTTCATCATCGGCTGCCTGGTGCTGGGCTTCCTGCTGGCGGTATTCCTCGACCAGCGGATCCGCGCCGAGAGCATGTTCCGGACGATTTTCCTCTATCCCTACGCGCTGTCGTTCATCGTGACCGGCCTCGTCTGGCAGTGGACACTGAACCCGACGCTGGGCATCCAGCAGACCGTGCGCAACTGGGGCTTCGAGAGCTTCACCTTCGACTGGCTGACCCGCGGCGACCGCGCGATCTACGTCATAGCCATCGCCGGCATGTGGCAGGCCTCCGGCCTCGTCATGGCGATCCTGCTCGCCGGCCTGCGCGGCGTCGATGGCGAGCTTTGGAAGGCAGCCAAGGTCGACGGCATCCCGACCTGGCGCGTCTATGTCCACATCGTCATCCCGATTCTGGCGCCGATGTTCGTCACCGCGACCGTCCTTCTCGCCACCGCCGTGGTGAAGGTCTACGACCTCGTCGTGGCGCTGACCAATGGCGGCCCCGGCATCTCGACCGAAGTGCCGGCCAAGTTCGTCATCGAATATCTGTTCCAGCGCCAGAACCTCGGCCTCGCCACCGCCGCCTCGACCGTCATGATGATCACGGTCCTCTGCGTCCTGGCGCCCTGGCTCTACGTGCAGTATTTCCGCCAGCCGAGGAGCGCCCACTGATGGCTTCCCTCACCGCCTCCGCGCATGTCGAGCCCTCGGGCCCGCGCCCGAAGCGCATCGGCCCCGCCCGCTACGGCGTCTACGCCTTCCTGATCATCTCGGCGCTGTTCTTCCTGATCCCGCTTTACGTCATGATCGTCACGTCGCTGAAGCCGATGGACGAGATCCGGCTCGGCAACCTGTTCGCGCTGCCGATGTCGCCGAGCTTCGACGCCTGGGTGAAGGCGTGGTCGCAGGCCTGCACGGGCCTCAACTGCAACGGCATCCATGTCGGCATGCTGAACTCGATCAAGATCCTGGTGCCGAGCGTGATCCTGTCGATCGCCGTCGGCTCGGTGACGGGCTACGCCCTCTCCTTCTGGCGGCCCAAGGGCGCCAACGTGCTGTTC
>JAFKJZ010000133.1 GCA_017305815.1 Hyphomicrobiales bacterium | reverse complement strand
GGACAGCGTACTGTCGCAGCTCGGCAACCGCGTCCAGCATGCGCTGCGCGCCTACACGCCGCGCGACCAGAAGGCGGTCAAGGTCGCGGCCGACACGTTCCGGCCCAATCCGGCCTTCAAGACCATGGACGTCATCACCCAGCTCGGCGTCGGCGAGGCGCTGGTCTCGACGCTGGAGCCGAAGGGCGTGCCCAGCATCGTCGCACGTACCTTCATCCGCCCGCCATCCTCGCGCATCGGCCCGGTGACGGAGGCGGAGCGCCGTCAGATCATCGCCGCGAGCCCGATCGGCATCGCCTATGACAAGACGATCGACCGCGAGTCGGCCTACGAGATACTGGGCCGCCAGGCCGAGGCCAATGCCCCGGCCGAAGCCGATGCCGCCACGGCGCAGGGATCCGCCGGCGGCTTCGACGTCGGCAGCATCCTCGGCTCGCTGCTCGGCACCAACAAGAAGCGCGGCGAGCGCTTCACGGCGACGCAGCGCGTCGCCCGCGAAGTGACGCGCACCGTCACCAACCGCGTGGCGGGCGACGTTGCCGCGAATATCGGCACGAGTGTCGCCGGCTCGATCGGCGGCTCGGTCGGACGCTCGATCGTGCGCGGCGTCCTCGGCAGCATTCTCCGCCCGCGCTGAGAGGCGCATCGTCCCAACGCCCACACATCCAAACGCCCATACAAAAGACCCCCGGCGCCGAAACGCCGGGGGTCTTTTCGTTCGCAAGGAACGTCGCGCGGATCAGGCCGCGGCAAGCAGGCCTTCGGCCTCGAGCGCAGCCTTCACCGCCGGACGGGCGGCGACGCGGTCGAAATAGGCGTCGAGCGTCGGGCCAAGCTCGAACTTGAACCCCTTGGCCCAGCGCAGCACCGTGAACAGGTAGCCGTCGGCGGCGCTGAAATCATCACCCATCAGGTAGGGCTTGTCGCCGAGCGCCTTCGTCAGATAGTCGAGCCGCAGCGCCAGGCGCTGGCGGAAGCTCTGCTTGGCTTCGTCGTTCACGGCCGGGTTGAAGAACGGGCTGAAGCCCTTGTGCAGCTCGGTCGAGATGAAGGCGAGCCAGTCCATCAGCTGGTAGCGCTCGGGCGTGCCGAGGGCGGGCGCGAGCGAGGATTCGGGCGCGAGGTCGGCGATCATCTGCACGATGACGGGGCCTTCCGCGACCACGCGGCCGTCGTCGAGCTGCAGCGCCGGCACATAGCCGCGCGGGTTGATCGCCTTGTAGTCGGCGCCGCTTTCCGTCGTCTTGGCGCGCCGGTCTACCTTTTCCATGGTGAAGGGGATGCCGGCTTCGCGCAGCGCGATATGGGGCGACAGCGAGCAGGCGCCCGGGGCGTAGTACAGCTTCATGCAACTCTTCCTGGGAGGGGCCATCCTGTTCCAAAAGACGGCCCTGCGGTGGGAACGGTTTCTAAGGTGGGCTTTGCAACGGCGTCGCGCAATGCGTCTTTTGGCGTTCGCCGTGTCCACCGGCTATTGCCTTTTCTTTTGCGGGATGCAGGCGTATCAGGAGCCCTTCTCGCGCGTGCCAGCGCGCGCTCATTGCCCGGAGCCCGCTCGTGTCCGATCGCCTCGCCGACGTCCTCGCCCATATCGACGCCGATATCGAAAACAGCCTCGATCGCCTTTTCAAGCTGATCCGCGTCGAGAGCATCTCGACCGATCCCGCCTATGCCGGCGCCTGCCGCGAGGCGGCCGAGATGATCGCCGCCGACCTCGCTTCGATCGGCTTCGACGCCAGCGCCCGTCCGACCGCCGGGCATCCGATGGTCGTCGGTCACCAGGACGGCGGCAAGGGACCGCGCGCCCTGTTCTATGGCCACTACGACGTGCAGCCGGTCGACCCGCTCGATCTCTGGGAAACCGCGCCGTTCGAGCCGAAGATCGTCACCGCCGCCGACGGCACCAAGCAGATCGTCGCGCGCGGCACCTCGGACGACAAGGGCCAGTTGATGACCTTCATCGAGGCGTTCCGCGCCTGGAAGGCGGTCACTGGCAAGCTGCCGATCCCCGTCTCGATCCTGCTGGAGGGCGAAGAGGAATCGGGCGGCGCCAATCTCGTGCCGTTCATGAAGGCCAACAAGGACGAGCTCGCAGCCGATTTCGCCTTCGTCTGCGACACGAACATGTGGGACGCCGAGACGCCGGCCGTCACCACCATGCTGCGCGGCCTCGTCGGCGAGGAGATCACCATCACCGCCGCCTCGCGCGACCTGCATTCCGGCATGTATGGCGGCGCGGCGAGCAATCCGATCCACGTCCTCGTCTCGATCCTCGACGGGCTGCGCGACGAGAACGGCCGCGTCACGCTGCCGGGCTTCTATGACGGCGTCGGCGAGATCCCCGACAGCATCCGCCAGCAGTGGCAGTCGCTCGGCTTCGATCCCGAGAAGTTCCTCGGCGAGGTCGGTCTTTCCGTGCCGGCCGGCGAGGTCGACCGCAGCGTGCTGGAGAAGATCTGGGCGCGGCCGACCTGCGAGGTCAACGGCATCTCCGGCGGCTATACCGGCAAGGGCTTCAAGACGGTGATCGCCTCGCAGGCCTTCGCCAAGGTCTCCTTCCGCCTCGTCGACAAGCAGGACCCGGACAAGATCCGCGCCGCCTTCCGCGCCTATGTGCAGTCGAAGCTGCCGGCCGATTGCACGGTCGAGTTCACGCCGCATGGCGGCTCGCCGGGCATCCGCCTCTCGGCCGAGAACCCGGCGCTGGTGAAGACGCGCGCGGCGCTGACCAACGAATGGGGCCATGAATGCGTCGTCGTCGGCTCCGGCGGCTCGATCCCGGTCGCCGGCGACTTCAAGACCGTGCTCGGCCTCGACGCGCTGATGGTCGGCTTCGCGCAGGAGAACGACCGCATCCATTCGCCGAACGAGAAGTACAATCTCTCCTCGTTCCATGGCGGCATCCGTTCCTGGGCGCGCATTCTCGCCTCCCTGTCCGAGGAGAGCGCCTCGTGAAGATCTGCGTCTTCTGCGGTTCGAGCGCCGGCTTCCGGCCGGATTATCGCGAGGCGGCGGTGGCGCTCGGGCGCGCCATTGCCGAGCGCGGCGCCGCGCTCGTCTATGGCGGCTCCAAGGTCGGGCTGATGGGCGCGGTCGCCGATGCGGCGCTCATGGCCGGCGGCGAGGTGATCGGCGTCATCCCGACGGCGCTACGCGACAAGGAGATCGCCCATCCCGGCCTGACGCAATTGCACGTCGTCGGCTCGATGCATGAGCGCAAGCAGATGATGGCCGATCTTTCGACCGGCTTCGTGGCGCTTCCGGGCGGCCTCGGCACGCTGGAGGAACTGTTCGAGATCTGGACCTGGGGCCAGCTCGGCTATCACAAGAAGCCGGTCGGCCTGCTCGAGGTCGCCAATTTCTACGAGAAGCTGGACGCCTTCCTCGATCACACGGTCGAGGCCGGCTTCGTGCGCGCCGAGCATCGCGACATGCTGATCGTCGACGACAACCCGGTCACCCTGCTCGACCGCTACGAGAACTACCAGCCGGTGGCACTGGCGAAATGGATCGGCCCGACCGAGCGCTGATCCGCTAGGACAGAAGACGGACCCGCCGCGTCGCCAGATGGGCGCGGATCGCGGGGTCGTTCGAGAGGTCGATCGCCCGCTCATAGGCGAGGAGCGCCTCGTCCCGGGCTTCGGGGGCGTCGGCTCGGGCGAGCAGCTCCGCGCGGGCTGCCCAGTAGGGCTGATAGGCGGCGACGCGGGCGGGCTCGATCTCGTCAAGGAGACGTATCCCGGC
>JAFKJZ010000132.1 GCA_017305815.1 Hyphomicrobiales bacterium | reverse complement strand
CTCGCAGGGCATCAACTGGTGGTCGATGGCGGCGCTCTCGACGGCGGCGATCGCCCCGCTCGCCATCGTCGGCATCTTCCTCGAGCGCTACATCGTCAAGGGCCTCACCGCCGGCGCGGTGAAGTAAGCCTTCAAGCAAGCCCCTCACCCAACCCTCTCCCGCCCGCGGGAGAGGGCTTTTTTTTTGCCTTGCCCCTCATCAACAGCGCGTCCGTATACGCACCTGGTCCCCTCTCCCGCGGGCGGGAGAGGGTTAGGGTGAGAGTCTTTCTGCCATGAGCCAGGCGACCGGCGTTACTTGCCGCCGCCCTTCTTCTTCGCCGCCGCGCCAAGTTCCAGCGGCTTCGCCGCCTTGCGGAAGTCGGCCCAGGGGTCCGATCCGAGCGAGGCGAGCCGGGTCGGCAGGTTGAGCACGGTGAAATAGGCCGGGCCGATCGCCGGGCTCAGTTCCTCCCAGGCAAGCGGCGCCGAGACGGGCGCGCCGGCGCGGGCCCGCGTCGAATAGGGCGCCACCGCCGTCTGGCCGCGCTGGTTGCGCAGATAGTCGATCAGGATCTTGCCCGGCCGCTTCGCCTTGGTGATCGTCGCGACATAGTGGTCGGGACTGTCGGAAGCCATCGCGTCGGCGAGCCCCTTGGTGAAGGCCTTGATCTCCGGCCATTCCGCCTTCGGCTTCAGCGGCGCCACCACGTGCAGCCCCTTGCCGCCGGATGTCTTGACGAAGGCGGCGAGCCCGGCATCGGCGAGCCGCTGCCGCACCTCCTGCGCCGCCTCGATCACCCGCTCCCAGCCGACGCCCTCGCCCGGGTCGAGGTCCATGATGATCATGTCCGGCTTCTCCCAGGCGTCGACGGTCGAGCCCCAGGGGTGGATCTCCAGCACCGCCGACTGCACCAGCGCGATCAGCCCGTCGAGGTCGTCGATGCTGATCAGGTGCTCCACCTCCGCGGTTGCCGGATCGTCGAGCAGGACGATCGCCTCGTTCAGCCCCTTCCAGGCATTCTTCTGGAAGAACTGCTCGCCGGCGACGCCGTTCGGACAGCGCAGCAGCGACAGCGGCCGGCGGGTGATGAACGGCGCGATGTGCGGCCAGACCTCGGCATAATAGTCGGCGAGACCCTGCTTGGTGACGCCGGCGTCCGGCCAGTAGACCCGGTCGGGGTGGGTAAGCTTGACGCTTGCGGGCGGAGGCTCGGCCGTCGCAGGCGTCTTCCTTGCCGGCTTCTTGTCCATATCAGCCCTCTCCCGGGTGATCTCGCCGGCCGGCTTGTCCTCGCGCAGTCCGCGGAACGACGCATGGCGGAGATGACCATCCGCCGTCCAGGCGCGGAACTCGACCTCGGCCACCAGTTCGGGCCGGACGAACCGCACCTGCCGCCCCTCCTCCGCCGTCAGGGCGCGTCCGAACGGGCTGGCGGAAATCCGCATCCGTTCGAGCGTCTGGAACAGATCCTCCGCCACCCGGGCGGAAAAGCCGGTGCCGACGCGGCCGACGGGCTGCAACGCGCCATCCGCCTGCACGCCGAGCACCAGCGAACCGATGGCGCGGCGCGAGGTGGTGGACGGCACATAGCCGCCGATGACGAATTCCTGCCGCGCCGAACCCTTCACCTTGAGCCAGCTCTTGCCGCGACCGGAGCGATAGGGGGAATCCAGGACCTTCGAGACGATGCCCTCCAGCCCGAGCCGGCTCGCGTGGCGAAACACCACCGCGCCGTCCTCCTCGAAATGCTGGCTCAGGCAGATGAGCGGCGCCGCCTGCGCCACGACCTGCGCCAGAAGCTGCTTGCGCTCGGAAAGCGGCAGCTCACGCAGGTCATAGCCATCGAGATAGAGGAGGTCGAAGGCGTAGAAGACGAACCGATCGGAACGCCCCTCGCTCAGATCGGCCTGCAGGGCGGAGAAGTCCGAGGCCCCGTTCGCCGTCTCGACCACCAGTTCGCCATCGAGCAGCGCCGTGCCGATCGGGAGCGCCTGCAGGGCCGCGACGATCTCCTTGCCGAACTTCTTCGTCCAGTCGAGCCCCGTCCGGGTCAGGAGCTTGACGCGGCCGGCCGCGACATGCGCCTGCAGGCGGTAGCCGTCGAACTTGATCTCATGGATCCAGCGCCTTCCGGCCGGCGGGACATCGGCCGGCGATGCCAGCGCCGGCTCGACGAAAGCCGGCATCGCCGCCTTCTTCGCGCCCTTCAGCGTCGCGGGATCGGTCAGCGGTGGCGGGTGCGCCGCCTCGGCGACAGGCTCCGGTTTCGTCCTGGCGGCGGGCTTCGCCCGCTTCCTGTCGATCCTGCCGGTTCTCGACGACCAGCCGGGCGCCTCGTCCTCGACATCGGCGATGGCGCGGCCGGTCTTCACCGAATCCGGCATCTCGTCGAGAATATCCGGCGCGCCGGGCGGCCGGGCGGCGTCGTCCTCGGCCTTGATCAGCAGCCAGTTCTCGCGCTTCTCGCGCGGCCTTCCCTGCATCTTCACCAGATGCCAGCGGCCATGCAGCTTCTCGCCCTTCAGCTCGAATTCGAGATGGCCCTTGGCATAGCCCCGGTGTGGATCGCCGACCGGCACCCAGGTGCCACGATCCCAGAGAATGACCGTGCCGCCGCCATACTCGCCCTTGGGGATCGTGCCCTCGAAGCCGCCATACTCGAGCGGATGGTCCTCGACATGCACGGCGAGGCGCTTTTCGGCCGGGTCGAGGCTCGGCCCCCGAGTGACGGCCCAGCTCTTCAGGACTCCGTCCATCTCCAGGCGGAAATCGTAGTGCAGCCGCGTCGCGTCGTGCTTCTGGATGACGAAGCTCAGCGCGGGCGTCGCCGCCTTGGCGGTCCTGGACTTGTCGGGCGTCCCGGTTGCCTTGCGTCCGGCCGGTTCCGGCGTGACCTTGAAATCGCGCTTGCTGCGATAGGCCTCGAGCGGTGCGGCCATCTCAGCTCGCCTTGCGGTGCGGCACCGCCGCCTTGCCCCGTGCCGGCTTGCCAGACCGGGCGGTCACCGGCTTGGTCGAATCCGATTTGGCGGCCGGTTTAGCGACCTTGGCGGCAGGCTTCGCCACCCCGGCGCTCTCGCGCAGCGCCGCCATCAGATCGACCACCTTGGCGGCCTTGCGCGGCTGTGGCGCCACGAAGGTCCTGCCTTCGAGCTTGGCCTTCACAAGCTCGGCCAGCGCCGCCTCGTAGCGGTCCTGAAAGGCGGCGGGTTCGAAGGTTCCGCGCTTGGTGTCGATGATGTGCTTGGCGAGTTGCAGCATCTCGCCTTCGATCTTCAGCTTCGGTATCGGGTCGAAGGCCTCGCGCGCCGGGCGGATGGCGTAGTCGAAGCTGAGCGTCGTCGCGACCAGCCCTTCCGCGTCGGGCCGGATCAGCACGCTACGCATCTTCCGGAACAGCACCGCGCGGGCGATCGCCGCCGCGCCGCTCCCGCGCATACCGTCGCGGATCAGCACGAAAGCCTCCAGCGCCGCCCGGTCGCCGGGTGTCAGGTAGTAGGGCCGGTCGAGATAGACATCGTCAACGTCGTCCAGCCTGACGAAGGCCTCGACGGCGAGCGTCTTGTCGCTGTCGGGCTGCGCCGCGGCGATCTCCTCCGGGTCGATCTCAACATAGTCGCCCGGCGCGATCTCATAGCCCTTGATCTGGTCATCGGCCTCGACAGGCTTGCCGCTCGCCTCGTCGGCGAACGGTCGGCGGATGCGGTTTCCGGTGGCGCGGTTCAGCGTGTGGAAGGCGATGCGCTCCGAGGGCGAGGCGGCGGTG
>JAFKJZ010000131.1 GCA_017305815.1 Hyphomicrobiales bacterium | reverse complement strand
TCGATGTGGGCCAGCACCTGGCCCTTCTTGACCGGCTGGCCCTCGACAAAATCCAGGCTCAGCAGGCGGCCCGAGACCTGCGGACTGACCACCACGGTATTGAGTGCCTGCACTGTCCCCAGCGAGGTCAGGTACACCGGCACGTTCTGCTTGACCACGGGTACCGCGGTGACCGGTACCGGAGCGCCGTCACCCGCGCCCTGGCCACGCCCTGCCGCCCCCGCCCCACCTGCCTTGTGCAGGAAGCGATAGCCCAGAGCAGCCACCACGACCACGGCAAGGATGATCCCTGCAATTTTCCAGAAACGCGACATGCAAAACTCCCGAGGATTCCATAGGTGGCTGTCCAACGCGCGCCCGGCCTGGAGCGCCGTATCGAGGCTACCGAGCCGCGGCCGGCCGATCCGGCATCCCGCTGCACCACTGTTCGCCGTTGAAGCATAGGGCTAGTTGAACGAATTCAGTACCTGCCGGTTGACACAGTTGACATGCGGGAGGTCCCCACGCGGCATGAATTGTTCCGGGCGGGCATGAAACTTCGTGTCGCGCTTCGTCTATAATCCGGCGCTGTTGCCCGTCCCAGGGCACTCCGCTTACGGGTTGGGGACCTCCGCCGTATTCCGGTACCCCCTGAGAGCACCCCGGGAACAAAGACCAGACCGTGTCGGGTCCGCGCAGGGACCCTTCCGGCCAGTAGATGTCGCGGATGCGCCAGCCGGTCTCAAGCCACTCCAGCCGCAGGTCGATCCGCTTCGCCTCGCCGAAGTTCAGGAAGCTGACATGGGCCTCGGCCCGGTCGGGCGTGCCGTCCTCGACGTCGATGCGGAGATCGGTGATGTCGAAATCCTGCGCGTCGACGAAGGGGTCGCCGTCGAGCTTCGGCACGTCGCCGACAGCGGCCGCCTCGTCGCGGTCGGCGAGGATCATCTCGGCCAGGCGCGGTTCGAACAGGGCGCGGATCGTCGCGGCATCGTCGAGCGGCACGCCGTCGCCGCCATTCTCGTAGCGCTCGTAGATCGAGGCGACGAAGGCTTCCGGATCGTCGGCGGCGACCGACGATCCGACAGAGGTCGAAAGGCCCGCCGCGCCGAGCGTCGCGACCAGGAAAAGCCGCGCGACGCCGCGCCGCGTGAGCGTCATCGGATCAGCCCTTCTTGGCGCGCTCGATGGCGTCGACGATCAGCTGCTGCGCCTCGTCGAGGTCGCCCCAGCCGGTGATCTCGACCCACTTGCCGTTCTCGAGATCCTTGTAGTGGCGGAAGAAGTGCTCGATCTGCTGCAGCGTGATCGCCGGCAGGTCCTTGTAGGACTTCACGGTCTCGTAGCGGCGGGTCAGCTTGGTCGACGGCACCGCCAGGATCTTCTCGTCCTCGCCGCCTTCGTCGCGCATCTTGAGCACGCCGACCGGGCGGCAGCTCATGATCGCGCCGGGGACGATGGCGCGCTGGTTGGCGACGAGCACGTCGATCGGGTCGCCGTCGCCGCAGAGCGTGTGCGGGACGAAGCCGTAGTTACCGGGATAGCGCATCGGCGTGTAGAGGAAGCGGTCGACGTAGAGCGCGCCGGCGTCCTTGTCCATCTCGTACTTGATCGGCTCGCCGCCGACCGGCACTTCGATGATGACGTTGATGTCGTGCGGGGGATTCTTGCCGATCGGAACAGCGTCGATGCGCATGGTGGTACCTCGAGTGAAAAGGGCGCTTTCCTTTACGAGGTCGCCATGCCGGCCCGCAAGTCCGAATTCGCCGCAGCGCAGCACGCCGCGGCCCCGATCCGGTCGCTGAAGGGAAGCCGGCTCAGCCGCGGGCGAAGGCGAAGGCGACCTTGGCCAGCACCGTGTCGCCGAAGCGTTCGCTGCCGCGGGCGACCTTGCGGCCGCCGGCATTCTTGTAGAAGCGGCAGGCGCCCTCGTTCTCGGCCAGCGCCCAGACGACGGCGGAATCGAAGCCGTGCCGCAGCAGTTCGCGCCGCGCCGCGAGGAACAGGCGGGTGCCGAGGCCGACGCCCTGATATTCCGGCCGCATGTAGATTTCGTAGATTTCGCCGCGCTGGACGAGGTTTCGCGCCCGGTTGGGGCCGAAGGTGGCATAGCCGGCTACCGTGCCGCCCACGTCGATGACGACGATGCCGGTGCCCCGCCGGATCGCCCGGCTCCACCACGCAGGACCGCGCCGCGTGATCATCCGGCCGAGTTCCCGAGCCGGGATCAACCCATCATACGCCTGACGCCAAGCGCTGTCGTGAACCGCGGTGATTGCTTCCGCGTCACTGGCTTCTGCGCGACGGGCACCGATCGACAGAGTGCTCATGTCGATCAAGATATGTCCGAGTTTCGCATCGGGGAAGAGGGATTTTGGGATTGATGAGCGCGTTCGCCAAGCCGTGACGCCGGTGTCACCGGAACGACGCATGAAACGAAGACGGCGCCGCGAGGGCGCCGTCCGGAATATTGGATCCGCCGGGCGGATGGGCCTGGATCAGGCCGTCGAATCAGGCCGTCTTGCTGGAGCGGTCGGCGCGCTTGCGCTCGATCGGGTCGAGCATCGCCTTGCGCAGGCGGATCGACTTCGGCGTGACCTCGACCAGCTCGTCGTCCGAGATCCACGAAAGCGAGCGCTCGAGAGTCATGCGGATCGGTGGGGTGAGGCGGACCGCCTCGTCCTTGCCGGCGGCGCGGACGTTCGACAGCTTCTTGCCCTTCAGGACGTTCACTTCGAGATCGTTGTCGCGGGTGTGCTCGCCGACGATCATGCCGCCATAGACCTTCCAGCCGGGCTCGATCATCATCGGGCCGCGATCCTCGAGGTTCCACAGCGCGAAGGCGACGGCCTCGCCCTGGTCGGTCGAGATCAGCACGCCGTTGCGGCGGCCGGGGATCTCGCCCTTGTGCGGGGCATAGGCGTGGAACAGGCGGTTCATGATCGCCGTGCCGCGCGTGTCGGTCAGAAGCTCGCCCTGGTAGCCGATCAGGCCGCGGGTCGGCGCGTGGAAGACGAGGCGCTGGCGGTCGCCGCCGGACGAGCGCAGCTCGACCAGGTCGGCCTTGCGCTCGGACATCTTCTGCACGACGACGCCGGAATGCTCCTCGTCGACGTCGATGATGACTTCCTCGATCGGCTCCAGCGTCTGGCCCGAAACGTCCTTCTGGAACACGACGCGCGGACGCGACACGGCCAGCTCGTAGCCTTCGCGGCGCATGTTCTCGATCAGGATGGCGAGCAGGAGCTCGCCGCGGCCGGACACGATGAACGAGTCCTTCTCGGACGATTCCTCGATCTTCAGCGCGACATTGCCTTCCGCTTCCTTCAGCAGGCGGTCGCGGATCATGCGGCTGGTGACCTTGTCGCCCTCGGTGCCGGCGAGCGGGCTGTCATTGACCATGAAGGTCATCGACACGGTCGGCGGATCGATCGGCTGCGCCTTGATCGGCTCGGTGACGGCCGGGTCGACGAAGGTGTCGGCGACGGTGCCCTTGGTCATGCCGGCGATCGCGACGATGTCGCCCGCCACGCCTTCCTCGATCGGCTGCCGCTCGATGCCGCGGAAAGCCATGATCTTGGAGACGCGGAACGACTCGACGGTCGAGCCGTCCTGCGACAGCACCTTGAGCATCTGGTTCGGCTTGACGTTGCCGGAGGTGATGCGGCCGGTGATCAGGCGACCGAGATAGGGATTGGATTCGAGCAGCGTTCCGATCATGCGGAACGGGCCTTCCTCGACGCGGGGCTCCGGCACGTGCTTCAGCACGAGCTCGAAC
>JAFKJZ010000130.1 GCA_017305815.1 Hyphomicrobiales bacterium | reverse complement strand
CGCCGAACAGCCGCGCCGCCTCTGCGAGCCCCTGCGCATGGTTGCCGGAGGACGAGGCGACGACGCCATGCGAACGCTCCTGATCGCTCAGCGAGGCGATGGCGTTGAAGGCGCCGCGGAACTTGAACGAGCCGGTGCGCTGCAAATTCTCGCATTTGAGGAAGACGCGACCGCCGGTGATCTCGTCGAGCGCGGCGTTCGAAAGAAGCGGCGTGCGGACGGCTTCGGCGGCGATGCGCTTCGCTGCCATGCGGATATCGTCGATGGTGGGTGTCATGACTCTGCCAACGGCCGGGGAGGACCAGGAGAGGTTACACGAAAGCGCGGCCGGTGCAGCTTTTTTGCGCGGCGATGACGTTATCGAGAAACTGCCGCGTCGCCGCCTGCCAGGAATGGCGCAGCGCCACGCTGCGGCAGTGGTCGCGCGGAATGTCGAGCGCCGCCAGCGCCGCCTTGCGCAGGTCCTCGTCGAGCACGCCCGCCCCCGTGCCGCCGACGACGTCGCGCGGCCCGGCGACCGGAAAGGCCGCCACCGGCAGACCGGAGGCCATCGCCTCCAGCATGACGACGCCGAACGTGTCGGTCCGGCTCGGGAAGACGAAGCAGTCCGACGCCGCATAGACATCGGCCAGCGCCTCGCCAACCTTGGCGCCGAGGAAGGCGACTTCCGGATGGGCCCGCTTCAGCGCCTCGAGCGCCGGGCCGTCGCCGACGACCACCTTGCTGCCCGGCAGGTCGAGATCGAGGAAGGCGCCGATGTTCTTCTCGACGGCGACACGGCCGACATAGAGGAAGATCGGCCCCGGCAGGTCCAGCAGTTGGCGGCGGCGGGCGGGATCGAAAAGCTCGGCGTCGACACCGCGCGACCATCGCATCAGATGGGTGAATCCCCGCCCTGCCAGTTCCTCCTGCAGCGAGGCGGTCGCAACCATGCATCCGGCGCCGGAATTGTGGAAGGCGCGCAGCGCAGCATAGGTCCAGTCGACCGGCACCGGCAGACGGGCGGCGAGATATTCGGGGAAGCGGGTGTGGTAGCTGGTCGTGAAGATGCGGCCGCGCTTGCGGCACCAGCGACGCACGGCATATCCGATCGGCCCTTCGGTGGCGATGTGGACATGGTCGGGCGCCGCTTCATCCAGCCGCCGGCCGATCGCGCCCGGCGCCGCGATGGTCAGGCGGATCTCGGGATAGGTCGGGCACGGAACGGTGCGATAGCCTTCCGGCGTCAGCATGATCGCCTCGGCGCCGAACTCCGGCAGATGGCGCGACAACCGCTCCAGCGTGCGCACGACCCCGTTGATCTGCGGATGCCAGGCGTCGCTCGCGATCAGGATTCGGCTCATGCGGCGACCTTGTCGATCTCCGGCTCATCCTCGAACTCCACCGCATATTGGCTGGCAATATCGGCCCAGCGCACCATCTCGATGCGCCCGTCATGATGCTCGACGATCGCCGTGCAGCTTTCGACCCAGTCGCCCGTATTGATGTAGCGGATGCCGAGATCGTCGCGGATGGCGGCGTGGTGGATGTGGCCGCAGACAACGCCGTCGGCGCCGACCCGCTTCGCCTCGGTGATCAGCGCCTGCTCGAAGGCGCCGATGAAGGAAACCGCGTTCTTGACCTTGAGCTTGGCCCAGGCCGACAGCGACCAGTATTCGAAGCCGAGCTTGCGGCGAACCTTGCCGACGACGGTGTTGAGCGCCAGCGCGAGGTTGTAGGCATGGTCGCCGAGGAAGGCGAGCCACTTGGCGTGGCGCACGACCACGTCGAACTGGTCGCCATGCATCACCAGCAGGCGCTTGCCGTCGGCCGTCTCGTGCACGACCCGGTCCATCAGTTCGACGCCGCCCATCTGCAGGCCGAGATAATCGCGCAGGAATTCGTCGTGATTGCCCGGGATATAGACCAGCCGGGCGCCCTTGCGGCCCTTGCGCAGCAACTTCTGCACGACATCATTGTGCGCCTGCGGCCAATACCAGCTCTTCTTCAGGCGCCAACCATCGACGATGTCGCCGACCAGATAGATCGTCTCGGCATCGTGCCACTTCAGGAAGTCGAGCAACAGTTCAGCCTGACTTCCGCGTGTGCCGAGATGAATATCCGACAGGAAGAGCGTGCGGAGATGACGGGGTGCGACGCCGCTCGACATGATATTGATTCGTCCTCATCCAAGAGACCGGTGCCGATTGCTTAGCCGACACACGCCACAGATTTGTGACAGTCTCTCAGAACAGGGTCGGCAGGGCCGAAACGACGAGGATCAGCGCCATCAGCGCATTGAACACCGCGATGCGGCGGTCGCTGTCGAGAAAGCCGGAGATCGCCGTGCCGAACAGGCACCAGGCCGCGGCCGAGGGCAGCGACATCAGCGCGAACACCGCCACCAGCAGCAGCACGCCCGACAACATCGGACTGCCGGCCGGCACGAACAGCGCCATCGCGGTGACCGCCATGATCCAGGCCTTCGGATTGACCCACTGGAAGAGGGCCGCCGCCAGGAAGCTCATCGGCCTGCCCTGCCGCGCGCCGTCGGCGTTGTGCCGCCCGGCCCGGGCCAGCTTCCAGGCGAGATAGAGCAGATAGACGAAGGAGACGTATTTCAGGATCTCGTGCAGGACCGGATAGGTCTGGAACAGGCCGCCGAGCCCCATGCCGACGGCGAACACCATCAGCGGAAAGCCGATCGTGATGCCGAGCATGTGCGGCACGCTGGGCAGCACGCCCCAGTTCGCGCCCGAAACCATCAGCATCGTGTTGTTCGGCCCCGGGGTGAACGCCATCACCGCCGCGAAGCCAAGAATGGCCAGCAAATGTTCCATGAGGTCCTCCCGAGACCATGCGATCCATCGCATGCCGGCCCGGATAGGTCAACAATGCTGACATTTATAGCCGCGAAGGCGAGGCGCTCCCAGTTGTTCCCTGTGGGCCAAGCTGCATTGCTTCAGTTGTCCGACATCTGCTCTTGCAAGCCAGCGCCCCCTCGACCATGATCCGCGCGCCAACACGGAGAACTATCGATGAAACTCCTACGCTTCGGTGCCGCCGGCTCGGAGAAGCCCGGCCTTCTCGCCAAGGACGGCACGATTCGCGACCTGTCGGGTGTCGTTTCCGACATCACCCCCGAGACGCTCAAGAACGGCGCCATCGACGCGATCGCCAAGGTCGACCCGGCTTCGCTGCCGGTCGTTCCGGCCGGCACGCGCCTCGGCCCGGTCGTCAACGGCACGCGCAACTTCATCGCCGTCGGTCTGAACTATGTCGACCACGCGCATGAGACCAACATGCCGATCCCGGCAGAGCCGATCCTGTTCAACAAGGCTCCGAACTGCATCGTCGGCCCGAACGACAACGTCACGATCCCCAAGGGCTCGGAAAAGACCGACTGGGAAGTCGAGCTGGCGATCGTCATCGGCAAGACCGCGAGCTACGTCTCGGAAGCGGACGCGATCAACTACGTCGCCGGCTACGCCGTCTGCCACGACGTGTCGGAGCGCGCCTTCCAGACCGAGCGCGGCGGCCAGTGGATGAAGGGCAAGGGTTCGCCGACCTTCGGTCCGCTCGGCCCCTATCTGGTCACGCCGGACGAGGTCGCGGACATCCAGAACCTCGACATGTATCTCGACCTGAACGGCCAGCGCGTCCAGACCGGCAACACCAAGACGATGATCTTCGGCGTTGCGCACCTGGTCAGCTACATCAGCCAGTTCCTGCAGCTCGATCCGGGCGACGTCATCACCACCGGCACCCCTCCGGGCGTCGGCATGGGCATGAAGCCGC
>JAFKJZ010000129.1 GCA_017305815.1 Hyphomicrobiales bacterium | reverse complement strand
TTCACGCCGATCCGCGAATGGTTCGCCGGCCTGCCGGAGGCGAAGGTGCGCGGCTACGGTCCCGGCCGCTTCTCGTTCAACGTCAAGGGAGGCCGCTGCGAGGCCTGCCAGGGCGACGGCGTCATCAAGATCGAGATGCACTTCCTGCCCGACGTCTACGTCACCTGCGAGGTCTGCAAGGGCAAGCGCTACAGCCGCGAGACGCTGGACGTGAAGTTCAAGGGCAAGTCGATCGCCGACGTGCTCGACATGACGGTCGAGGAGGCGAAGGAGTTCTTCCAGGCCGTGCCCGGCATTCGCGACAAGATGGCGACGCTGGAGGAAGTCGGCCTCGGCTACGTCAAGGTCGGCCAGCAGGCAACGACGCTCTCCGGCGGCGAGGCGCAGCGCGTCAAGCTCGCCAAGGAACTGTCGCGCCGCGCCACCGGCAAGACGCTATACATCCTCGACGAACCGACGACCGGCCTGCATTTCCACGACGTCGCCAAGCTGATGGAAGTGCTGCACTCGCTGGTCGACCAGGGCAACACAGTCGTCGTCATCGAGCACAATCTCGAGGTGATCAAGACGGCCGACTGGATCATCGACATCGGCCCGGAGGGCGGCGATGGCGGCGGCGAGATCGTCGCGGTCGGTACCCCGGAGCAGATCGCGAAGGAGCCGCGCAGCTATACCGGCCAGTTCCTGAAGCCCGTGCTGGAGAAGGCCCGTGCCACCGGCCGCAAGCGCAAGGCCGTCGCGGCCGAATAGTAGACTGCCTGCTTCCGCGGCGAGGGCTGTTTCAGGCTGATATGCCGGGAAGCAAGGCCCTCACCCTACCCTCTGCCGCAAGCGGGCGAGGGTTTCGGCCGGCATTGATCGGGAGCCCCGTGCTTTGCCGGCATCGATGGCGAGTTCCATGGGACAGACGCTGCGCTCCCCCTCTCCCGCGAGCAGGTTGGGGTGAGGGTCTTTCTCGGACCACCACGTCCGGCATGCAAGCGCGCCAGCAGGATCGCCCCCTACACGCAGCGCCAGTAGACCCGGCCATAGGCATCGACGACGCGGACGCAGCCGGCGCGGGGCGCCACCGCATAGGGCGCGGCGACATAGGCGCCACCGACATAGGCCCCGCCGACGATGGCGCGGCGCGTGGTCCGGCGCGCGACGCCCGCATAGCTGAGCGGCGTCAGCGGCCGGCCGATGATCGCCTCGGCGCGGCTGAACAGGCTAAAGCCCGACATCTGCGGCGCCGGCGTCTCCGAAAGGGAGAGCGCGCCAAGTCCCAGAATGACGGCCGCGAGCCGGATGACAGCGCGGCGCGGCGGATGCGAATGAATCGGGATCATTTGCTGTCTCCTGACGCGGGCGTGGTCGAGGCGCCGCTGGCGGATTTCACGTCATTGGGCATGGCGCCCGCCGCCGGAATCTCGTCGATGTCGGCCAGTTGCGAGAAATCGACCTTCCTGGCGCCCTCCGGCGGCTTGAAGGCGAAGGTGCCGGCCGGGAACTGCGTGCCGCTGTGCCAGTCGGTGAAGCGGATCGTATATTGCGGCGCGCCACCAACGGTCTTGCTCGTGATCACCATCTTGCAGGGGATCGGCTGCTCGCCGACCTCGACCCAGAGCTGCCAGTCGGTGTCGTGATTGCGAAACGCGACATGCTCGCAGGCGATGCCGTTGATGACGCCGCGGCCGATATGCTTGGCCTCGACCACATCGGCCATCAGCGCGTTGAACGAGTCGGCGATCATCAGGTCGGCGGCCGGCATGTCGAGCATCAGGTCGCCGCGCAGCTTGTCGACGACGCTGTCCATCGAGCCGCTCATCGGCTCGCTCGCATAGGTCTTGGCGCTCTTGTCGTAGACCGTGACGCTCTTGCCGTCATAGAGCAGTTCGACATCGGCATAGCCGCCGGTGCGGCTGACGCGGAACTCGTCCGGCCGGTGGATCTGCGCCTTGCCGGAGCTGTTGAACTGCAGCTTCTCCATCTGCGGCGTGACAACTTCGAGCTCGCTGTCGAAGGCAAGCGTGATATCGGTCTGGCCGCCGACATAGCGCGCCATCCCCTTGACGATCTCGATCGCGTCCTGCCGATTCTGCTCGGCGGCCGCGCTGGCGTCCTGCGCCCGGGCGGGCTCGCCGAAGGCCAGCGCCGTCGCGACGCCGACCACCAGGACGCCCGCCCGACGCCATCCCGCCCGCGCCGACGGGCTCAATGCATGCATCCGCATCGCGTCCTCCTCTCGACCGATGAAGTGCCTGAAGCGCGCGGATGCTACCACGGGCCCCGCCGGCGCCCCGTTCGCGATCCCGTGATGCGGAGAGGCGAGCACCGATCCCGGGTGACCAAATGAAAATGGCCGCGCGAGGCGCGGCCATCTTGCCGGTTCGGTCCAGGGCGATCAGGCCTTGCGGCGACGCGACTTGGCGAAGGTGTCGAAGGCCACCGCCAGCACGATGATCACGCCGATGATGATCTGCTGGATGTAGGACGACACGTTCATCAGCACGAGGCCGTTCAGGAGCACGCCGATCAGGAACGAGCCGATCACCGTGCCGAAGATCGTGCCGACGCCGCCGAACAGCGACGTGCCGCCGATGACGACCGAGGCGATGACGGTGAGCTCATAGCCCGTGCCCGCGACGGCCTCGGCCGAGTTCAGCCGCGCCGACAGCACGAAGGCGCCGAGGCCGGCGAAGAAGCCCATGATCACATAGACGCTGCAGATCACCCAGTTGACGTTCAGGCCGGATAGCCGCGCCGCCTCCGGATTGCCGCCGACCGCGTAGACCTGCCTTCCGTAGCGCATGTAGCGAAGCGCGATATGGGCCAGCAGCGCCGCGACCAGGAAGATGATGACCGGAACCGGCACCGGGCCGATCTTGCCCTGGCCCCACCAGGTGAAGTCGGGCTGAAAGCCGGAGATCGGGCCGCCGGCTGCGAACAGCAGCGCCGCGCCGCGGAACACCGACATGCCGCCGAGCGTCACCACGAAGGGCGGCACCTTGAGGCGGGTGATGGCGAGGCCCTGCAGCAGGCCGCCGCAGACGCCGACGGCGATCGCCGCCAGAGCCGCGAGTTCCCAGCCGTAGCCGATCGCCCCCTCGCCCACCGTGAAGCGGTCCTGCATGCCGCCCTTGGCGACGGCGGCGGCGACGAGGCCGGCAAAGGCGAGCAGCGAGCCGACCGAAAGGTCAATGCCGGCCGTCAGGATGACGAAGGTCATGCCGATGGCGAGCAGGCCGGTGATCGAGACCTGCCGCATCACGTTGAACAGATTGATCGACGACATGAAGCGCGGCTCGAGCACCGCGAATATGATCATCAGCGCGATCAGGAATATCAGCGGCGCAAACCGGGCCAGGGTGCCGAACAGGTCGAACCCCTTCTCCTCCGCCGCTTCTCGTCTCACGTCCGTCATTACCGTATCCCTTGTCTGGTCACGCAGCTCGGCCGGCGGCGCTGAGCGTCATCATCGTCATCAGTTTTTCCTGGGTCGCGTCGGCGCGCATCGTCTCGCCGGTGACGCGCCCTTCGCGCATCGTGACGATCCGGTCGGCGACCGCGAGAACCTCGGGAAGCTCGGAGGAAATGGCGATCACGGCGATGCCGGACCGGGCCATCTCGAACAGAAGATTGTGGACCTCGACCTTGGCGCCGATGTCGATGCCGCGGGTCGGCTCGTCGACGATCAGCACCTTGGGCCGCAACGCCAGCCAGCGCGCCAGCACGACCTTCTGCTGGTTGCCGCCGGAGAGGTTGCCGACGGCCTGGTCCGGACTCGCCATGCGGATATTAAGC
>JAFKJZ010000128.1:3806-7328 GCA_017305815.1 Hyphomicrobiales bacterium | reverse complement strand
GTGCCGGACGAGGTGATGGAAACGGTGCCGCTGCCGCTCTGGGCCCAGATGCCGGCGCCGTTGGAGGCGGTGATGTCCCCGGTCTGGTCGATCGTGTTGCCATAGCTCGAGGTCGACTTGATGCCGTCCTGGTAGGCGGTGATCGTGCCGGAATTGGTGATCGAGGCGCTGCTGCCCGTGGCGTCGACCACGATGCCCGAGCCGCTCCACGATTCGATCGCGCCCGACGTGCGGTCGATGGTGACGCCGCCGCTGGCCGTCATCGAGATCGCGTCGCCCTTCGACGTGATGCTGCCGGCGCCGGTCAGGGTTGCCGTGCTGGCGCCCGACGTGGCGAGGATGCCCTTGCCGTTATAGGCGGTCACGTCGCCCGTCTGCGTGACGCTGACGGAGCTGCCGCCCGACTTGGCGGTGACGGCATCCAGCTCGGCCGTGACCGTGCCGGTCTTGGTGATCTGGACGCTGCCATTGCCGGAGGCGGCGTAGATGCCCTTGCCTTCATAGGACGTCAGCGCGCCCGTCTGGCTGACGGTGACGGATGCGCTGCCGCTTTCGGCATAGATGCCGAAGCCCTGCGCTTCCAGCGTGCCGGTGTTGGTGACCGAGACCGTGCTGTTCGGCGCCTTGGCGACGATGCCGTCGCCGTCGCGGGCGGTGAGCGTGCCGCCGAAGTGCTCGACGATGACGTTGGATTCGCTGCTGTTGGCGTAGATGCCGGTGCCGCCGGCATCGACGGCGCCGTTCACCGAGACGTCGACCGTGCCGAGCGCGTCGGCATAGACGCCATAGCCCTCGTCTGCGGTCACGCTGCCGGTCTGGTCGAGCGTAAGCCCGTAACCGGAGGCATGGCCCTCGAGATGGATGGCGTCGACCTTGCCGCGCACGTCGCCGGTGACGGTCGCGGTGACCTCGCCATTGGCCGTTGCGTAGATGCCGTGCTGGCCGTCGCCCTCGACGTTGCCGGTATGGGTGAGCTCGACGTCGCCGCTCTCATAGCTCTGCAGGACGATGCCGCCGCCGGCCGCCAGGATGTCGCCATTCGTGATCGACGTGATCCCGCCATTGGTCGAGGCGGTGATGCCGTCGCCGCCGGTGGAGGTGACGTCGCCGGTGACGTCGATCGAGATCGCGCCGTCCGTCGTGCTGTGCAGCTTGACGGCGTCGAGGCCGCCCGAAATGTTGCCATGCGCCGTCAGCGTGATGGCGCCGTCCGTCTCGGCCCAAACGCCGAAGCCGTCGGTCGAGCTGACATTGCCGGAGTGGTCGATCGCGATCGCGCCGACATCGTCGTCTTCGTAGCTCTGCGCCTTGATGCCGTCCGCGCCTTCGCCGCTGACGACGATCTCGTGCGTCCCGGTGTTGCTGTTGATCGTCACCGCGCCGTTCGAGATGAAGCGGATGCCCGAATTGCCGTCGTCCCAGGTGATGTCGGCGTCGGGTTCCGTCAGGTTGAGCGTGTGGACTTCGCTCGTCTCGTCGATGCTGATCGGGTCCGGCAGGGCGCCGCTGCAGGTCATCGTCCCGTCGTCGGTCGTGCATGCGGCGAAGGCCGGCGCGCCCATGGCGAGAAGGATCGCACCCGCGGCCGAACCGCCGAGCAGCGCCCGGCGCCATGCCGCCGTCGAGCGTTGCGTGGCGGCGCGTTGCGGCAAGCCCGGTCCCGTCGAACGGAACGGAGCTGCCAATCGGCCGCTTCCTCCTACTTCTGCAAAATCTGACACGTCGTCCCCCGGCTTTTCATAATCTCTGGAAATTGGATGGCACCGGCGTAGGGCGCGCCGCGCCCCTCCGGCTCAGTCGTGCCGCGCGAAGCGGCGAGGCTTCCGCCTCCAGTCCGTCTCGAAATCCTGCCCTGCGGGATCGCGGTCATGGGCGCGCTCCCCGCAATTGCTCGACGAGCAGGCCCAGCGCCGCGTCCCTTTCGGCGGCGGTCGCGCGCGCCGTGCGGCGTTGGGCGATCGCGCGCGGGCGCGTCTCGGCCGTCGCCGTGCTGTTGCTCTGGCTGGCGATGGCGCCGCCGATGAAATCGTCCTGCGACAGCTTCGGCGCCACGTTCATCGGCGCCAGCATGATCAGCGCGAACAGGGCGGGCGCCGCGAAGATGCGCGCCGGGCGCAGGCCAAGCCAGCCGAGGCCGTGCACCGCGCGCGCCATGCTGCCGGCAGCCGCGTTCGATGCGGCCGCAAGGCGCGTCCTGATCGCCAGCGCCAGGTCTGCGAGGCCGTTGCGGAAGCCGATCAGGCGATGCAGGCCGTAGCCATAGAGCGTGACGTTGACGGCCGGCACGATGGCGCCGAGATAGTCTCCGGCGATCAGGCCATCGGCGACGTAGCGCAGCATCAGCGCCAGCATGAAGCTGTTGAACAGGAAGCAGTAGGGCGGGATGAAGGTGCGGTCGGCGACCTTTGGCGTGCGCGAGAAGCTGCCCTTCCGCCCGGTGATCATCTGGCGGATCGAGGCGAGGATGCCGGCGAAGGTGACCGGCAGCAGCATCAGATTGAGCGCGCAGACGGCGAACAGGTCCCGGAAGCGATAGCCGAGCCGGCGCAGGTCGCTGCCGTAGAGCAGGAAATAGGGCAGCATCACCAGCGGCGTCCAGACCAGCGCCCGTCCGTCCGCGCTGGCCCAGATCATCAGCGCGAACACCGCTGCATTGCCGATCAGCGGCGACAGCAGGTAGTTGGTGCGCAGCACCAGCTCGGGAATTCGGCGCATCCGGCCGCGATTGCCGAAATATTGCCGCAGCAGCATCGGGAAGATGATCAGTCCGCCATTGCTCCAGCGCTTGCGCTGGATCGCGAGGGCGCCGAAATCGGCCGGTGTGGCGCTGTAGGCGAGCGGGGCGAAGTAGTTGTGCACCGTCCAGCCTGCCTCGAGCAGGTCGATGGTCGAGCCGGTGTCCTCGATCACCGTCTCGTCCTGGATGAAGACCTTGCAGGTCTTGCCGGCCTCCTGCTGCTCGCGGGCGATCTGCTGCAGCGCCGTGGTGCGGATTAGCGCATTGGCGCCGACCCAGTAGGACGCGTTGAAGAAGGTCGCGCCCTGGTGGATGAGGTACTGGATGTCGGTGGTGGCGCCGGCGATGCGCTCGACCGGCGTCAGGCCCTTCGGGAAGGTCAGGTAGGGGGTCTGCGCGACGCCGGCCTTCTGATTCTGGTTCAGAAGGTGGACGAGCTGCAGCATGTAGTCGCCGAGGATGACGCTGTCGGCGTCGAGCGTCAGCACGAAGTCGGCGCCCGGGATCTCGATCGGATCGCGCGAGCCGGCCGCTGCCGGCTCCAGCGCCACGCCGCCGCCGGCGCGGCGCATCGCATAGCGTCCGCCCATCATGCCGATATAGGCGTTGAGGTTCATCGCCTTGTTCGGCGCGTGCGAGAGATTGGCGAAGGTCTTGCGCTGGAAGCTGCTGATGTCGGTGCAGAACAGGTCGGCGAGGATGTCGTATTCGCGGTCGATCATCTCGACCGGCAGCAGCGCGTCCGACAGTTCGGCGCCCCGCGCCCGGTAGTGGCGGGCGAGATC
>JAFKJZ010000128.1:0-3785 GCA_017305815.1 Hyphomicrobiales bacterium | reverse complement strand
GATGCGGTCGATAAAGAATCGGTCGACATGCCGGAAGGCGGGGCTGATCTCGGCCTCGAACGAGCGCGCAAGCCGCTCCAGCCATCCCGCGACATAGTCATAGCTGCGCTTCAGCCGCCAGGTTTCGGTCGCGAGATTGACGCCGCCAGCGGCCTGGCGTCGATGCCAGGCCTTCGCCTCGTTGCGCAGCGCGCCCATCGGCGCGTCGAGCAGGGCATGCACCTCGTCGACCGCCGACAGTGTCGCCTCCACCGAGGCGTCGTCGCCCGGCGGATCGTCGACGAGTAGGACGAGCCGGCGGTTCGAATAGCGCGCCAGCGCCGCCGACAGCATCGTCATGATGATGACGCGCCGCTCCTCGCGATAGCTCGGGATCAGCACGGCGACGCTCGGTGCGTCGGGCCGCAGCAGATAGGCGACCTCGCTCTCGGCGAAGGCGCGGTGGCGCTGCGCTCGCCTGGCCGCACCATACCGGCTCAGCTGGTAGGACAGGCTGCAATAGAAGAGTCCGAGCAGCAGGCCGCAATAGAGGGTCCGGTCGACCCAGTGCATGTCGTCGATGACGTATAGAAAAATCGTCAGCCCGCCGACGGCGCCGAGCGAGCATGCCATGACGACGAGCACGAAGAACGGCTCGAGCGCCCCGGCACGGGCTGCGGTCGTCGACCAGGAAGCGGGCAGGCGCGGCATCGGCATTGCGGCGGTTTCGGCAAGTCTCGAGAAGCAGGGTGTCGGGCTGGCGACGACGCACCGAGGCGCGGAGCAGCTCAGGCGGTCGAGGCGGGTCGATACGGGCTGGACGCCGAAGGCGGGTGCCCGCGCAGCACGCGCGCGGCATCGGGCGGGCGCGGCCGCGATGCGGCGGCGATCCTCCGTCGCATGTCCTTGCTGTTCGGTAATGCGGAATAGTCGAATTCGGGCGAGGTGAGGTAATCGGTGATGCTAAGGCGGCCAGACAATGACTCCGCCAGCAAGTCCGCCGCTTTGCGCGCGGCTATTTCGCTACACCCGTCCTGCAACTTGGCGCCCCCCGGCGTGCCAATATTTCAGACTCTTAATTAGCCATAGCAAAACAGTACGATGGCTTAGATGGTTCAATAACTTAATAAGAATCTACTGACCGAAGACTGCGTACACGCCCGTTCCACATTACGCAACGGACCTCCCTGCGGTTGCAGGCGGCTGTGATGAAATTGCCACGAAATTTGGTTGATTTTCCCCAGCGACGAGCGCTTGTCAGCATGACGGAACGGAGGCTACCAATGTCGCGATCCGCAGGGGGCAGGATGAATTCGCGCCATCGCGGTTGAAAGAAACGATCTCGTTCCGGCCAAGGAAGGCTCCGGCGCGGCGGATCGATACCAGGGGGCTCGGTTCACGGAATGCGTTTCAACAAGCTCGGATATCGCGCGGCGCTGCGCGCTTTCGCCGGCGGTCTGGTCATCGCGGCCTCGATCGTCGGTGCCAGGGCCGGCCTCATCGAGGAAGGCGACAAGGCGCTGGCGGCGCAGAATTATGAACGTGCCATGGCGCTCTATCGGCAGGCGGCCGACAAGGGCGACGTGTGGGGCCAGGTCAATCTCGGCAAGATGTACGAGAACGGCTCCGGCGTTCCGCAGAACCAGAAACTGGCGGCGAGTTGGTACGCCAAAGCGGCCGATCGCGGCAATGACTGGGCGCAGAACAGCCTCGGCTCGCTCTACGAGAACGGGACCGGCGTGCCGAAGGACGTCGCAAAGGCGGTGGCGCTCTACAGGAAGTCGGCCGCGAAGGGTAATAACTGGGCGCTATACAATCTGGCGCGCTGCCAGGCCGAGGGTATCGGCATGGCGGCCAATGCCTCGGATTCGCTGAAGAATTATCGCAAGGCGGCCGAGCTCGGCAATTCCTGGGCGCAGTATGCGCTGGCCGAGAAATACGCGACCGGCGCTGGCGTGGCGCCCAGCTATCCGATGGCGATCGGCTGGTACAAGAAATCGGCGGACCAGGGCAATGCCTGGAGCCAGTTCAAGCTCGGCGAATACTATGCGAAGGGCGTCGGGGTCGTGCAGAGCGATGCGACGGCTACGAAATACTACAAGCTTTCGGCCGAGCAGGGGAACCATCTGGCGCAGGCGAGCTATGGCCTGGCCCTGGAGACCGGCAAGGGCTTGAAGCGCTGGAACAAGAAAGAGGCCGCGCGTTACTACAAGCTCGCGCTGGCCAATCCCGGCGCGCCCGATTGGGTCAAGCAGCGTCTGGCGGCGCTGGGCGGCGCGCCGTAGCGGAGGCGTCGCGACAGGCAAGTCGAGGCCGCCGCCCGCCGGCGCGGGGTAGCGTTTCACGCGGGCCGGGCCGCGCGCCTTGTCAAAGCGACTGGGCTGCGCCGGCCAGGTCCCGGAGCGACCCCGATGCTACGCGCGGCCTCTCAGCCATGCGCCGCCGAAGCCGCCTGAAGCCGGGTCAACTCGCGCTTGTAGGCGGCGTCCGCGGTCGCCTGGCTGATCTTGCCCTGGTCAACCTGCATCGCCAGCGACAGCCGCAGGCCCTGCTGTCGCCGCAGCAGCTCCCGGTCGGGGAACTCGGACGCGAACTGGTTTTCCGCGGCGTTGATGCAGCGCGCCCGCTCGGCTCGTGTCTTGAGGGTGTGGTTGTCATAGCTGGTCTGGCAGGCCTGGTAGGCCTGCTGCAGTCCCGAGCTCGGCCCGGTTGCGGGGCCGGTCGCGGTATGGGTTGTGCTGCAACCCGCGACAAAACCGAGCAACGCCAGAATTGCCATGCGCATTTCGATCGCCTCCCGTTTTGCGCAGCATCTCGCAGCTTTGCGCGCGAGTCGAGTATCGTTTCCGTAACGTAAAGGTGATCGACAAGGCGCAGCTTCTTGTCGGCGCTTCCGTTTTCCCGGGCTTCCGCTTTCTGGGGCTTCCGTCGGGAGATGAGGCGTCTTGTCCGGGCGTACCGATCGAGGCTTCCCCAAATTCGCCGCGTGCCCGATACTGTGCAACGAAGCGTTGTGCGGAATGCGAGGTACCTTCGATGCGTCACTCCTGGCCGAGAACGGGGCTCGTCGCCCTGGCGGCAATTCTGGCCGCCGGCACCCTGGCGGGGACGGCAGGGACGGGGGGCTGGCTGATCCCGCAGGCCGAGGCGCAGAGCAAGCTGCAGAGCCTGATCGAGCGGTTGCGCGGCAACACGCTGCCGAAGGGCATCGCCCAGTCGAACGGCCGCATCGAGGGCCAGGAGATCGACGTCTCCAGCAAGTATCCGGGCCGTCTCGCCTCGGTCGACGTGAAGGAGGGGGACACCGTCGAGGCGGGCCAGGTTCTCGCCCGCGTCGATGACCGCGAATACCGAGCCCAGCTGCTCGGCGCCCAGGCGCAGGTGCTGCGGGCCGAGAGCGCGCTGAGCGAGGCGGACGCCCAGATCGCGCAGCGCGACAGCGATCGCCAGCTTGCGCAGGCGAGCTTCGACCGCATCGATGCGCTGTTCAAGAAGGGCCACGCGACGGCGCAGATGCGCGACGAGGCGCAGAACAAGCTGAACGTCGCCAATGCCGCCTACCAGGCGATGGTGGCCGCGCGCGCCCAGGCCGAAAGCTCGATCAAGGCGGCCGAGGCGGATGTTTCGCGCCTCAACGCCATCATCGAGGACATGGTGCTCGTGGCGCCGCGGCGCGGCCGCGTGCAGTACGAACTCGCCCGCGCCGGCGAGGTGGTGGGGGCCGGCACGCGCGTGCTGACGCTGCTCGATCTCTCCGACATCTCGATGTCGATCTACCTGCCGGCCAAGGACGTCGCCGGCATCGC
>JAFKJZ010000127.1 GCA_017305815.1 Hyphomicrobiales bacterium | reverse complement strand
GGAGGCCCCATTCTGTCGCGGAGGGAAACCGAGCGTTTCAGGCGGTCAGTCGACCGGACGCCAGGCGCCGTCTTCCTGACGGCAAGCCGTGCCGCGCGCCGCCTGCGGCTCGCCGCCGGCCCAGATCTTGTGGGTATAGTCGCGGCAATCCGAGGCGTTGACGCGATAGCGCGGGCCCGGAACCACCTCGCCGCGAAACCCCTCGCGGTCGCTGCTCCAGTCGACGGGAGAGCCCGGACGGCCATATTCGAGCGCCTGGTATTCGGCCTGCTCGGCACGCTGGCGCTCGCTATCGTTGAGGCCGCGGCCGATCGACTGTCCGGCGACGCCCCCGACCAGCGCGCCCGAAGGCGACGCGGCGACCCGTCCACCAGCAGCGCCCGTCGTTCCGCCACCGGTGCCGGTGCTGACACAGCCGGCCAGGGTCGTCGCAACCAGCGCCAAGACAAGCCATGAACCCAGCCGCATGATCAACCACCCCGTTTGTCCGCTCGATCCGGGCGGACGCCCCCAAACCGCAATTTCGCAGATCCGACATCAGCATGGCGGAAATGCGATTTCAAACCAACTCACGCCGCCGGCAGCCGAAGTTCCGCCCGCAATCCACCGAAGGCCGAGCGGTCCATCTCGAAGGCCCCGCCATAGAGCGATGCGAGATCGGTGACGATCGATAGGCCGAGGCCGGAGCCCGGCTTGCTTTCGTCGAGGCGCCGGCCGCGCCGCGTCGCCTCCTGCATCTGCTCGGCGGTCAGGCCCGGCCCGTCATCGTCGACACGAATGACCAGCGAGCCGTCCATCTCGCCCGTCGCCGGAAGACAGACGACCTCGACGGCGACCCTGGCCGACGCCCATTTGCAGGCGTTGTCGACGAGATTGCCGACCATCTCCTCGAGATCCTGCTGCTCGCCGCGGAAACGCGCCGTCTCGGGCGCATGCAGGTCGATCGTCAGGCCGCGATCCTCGTGGATGCGGCGCATGGCGCGCACGAGACGCGCCAGCACGGGCTCGACGTCCGTCACCGCGCCGATCACCTGCGACCGCGCGGCGATGCGGGCGCGATCGAGATGATGGTTGATCTGCATCCGCATGATCTCGGCCTGCTCGCCCACCTTCGAGGCGAGCTTGCCGTGGTCGGACCGCGCCTCGTTGGTGATGACGCTGAGCGGCGTCTTCAGGGCATGCGCCAGATTGCCGACATGGGTGCGCGCGCGCTCGATGATCTGCTGGTTCGAGACCATCAGCGCGTTGAGCTCCTTGGCGAGCGGCTCGATCTCGGCCGGGAACGGGCCGTCGAGGCTCTGCTCCTTGCCGCTTCTGAGCGCCGCCAGCCCGCGCCGCACCTGGTCGAGCGGCCGGAGGCCCCAGCGGATCTGGAACGCCGTCGAGGCGACGAGGCCGATGCCGAAGACGGCGAGCGTCAGCGCCACGCTGGTGCGGAAATCCGTGATCTCCCCCTGCATCTCGGACGCATTGCCGGCGACCAGCACGTCGTAGCGGTGATCGACGTCGAAGGTGATCGTCCGCTGCAGCACGCGCAATTGCTGCTTGTCGGGGCCCATCATCGTCGCCTGCTCGACGCCGTCGACGGAGCTTCGCGAGGTGGCGTTGGCGATGTCGAGCGTGTCGGTGGAGAGCGAGCGCGAGGCGAGCAGGACTGGGCCGTTCACCTGGCGGATCTGCCAGTACCAGCCGGAATAGATCAGCTCGAAGCGCTGTTCGCCGAGATTGCCGGGGTCGCCGAGCTGCCCGGGCGCCTGGGTGGCGAGATTGCCGACCAGCGTCTTCAGATAGACGGAAAGCCGCTCGTCAAAGGCGCGCTCGACCGTGTCGCGATAGAGCGAGGTCAGGATCACGCCGGCGACAACCAGCGCGATCGCGCTCCAGAGCGACGCGCCGGCGATCAGCCGAAACGCGAGCGAGTTGACGCGCATGTCAGTCGGCGCCGCCGGCGGACGCCGTTCCCGGCGTGACGACCCGGTAACCGAGCCCGCGCACCGTCTCGATCAGGTCGCCCGAGACCTTCTTGCGCAGGCGGCCGACGAACACCTCGATCGTGTTGGAATCGCGGTCGAAATCCTGATCGTAGAGATGCTCGATCAGTTCGGTGCGCGAGACGACGCGGTCGCGATGGTGCATCAGATATTCGAGCACCTTGTATTCATGCGAGGTCAGCTTGACCGGATTGCCGTCAACGGTGACGCGGCCGGATTTCGTATCGATGCGCACCGGGCCACATTCGATCTCGTTGGTGGCGTGGCCGGCGGCGCGGCGCACCAGCGCGCGGATGCGGGCCAGCACTTCCTCGATATGGAAAGGCTTGGCGACATAATCGTCGGCGCCGGCGTCGATGCCCTGCACCTTGTCGCTCCAGCGGTCGCGCGCGGTAAGGATCAGCACCGGCATGTTGCGGCCGGCACGCCGCCAGGCTTCCAGCACGCTGATGCCATCCATGCGCGGCAGGCCGATGTCGAGCACGACCGCATCATAGGGCTCGGTATCGCCGAGGAAATGGCCATCCTCGCCATCTCCGGCCGAATCGACGACATAGCCCGCCGCCTTCAAGGCTTCGGTGAGCTGGCGATTGAGGTCCGGATCGTCTTCGACGACGAGAATTCGCATTCCACTAGCGTCCCATGATCGAGCCGCTGCGCGCATCGACGCGCACGCGCTTCACCTCGCCGCCACCGCCAAGCACATTGACGATATAGACAAGGCGGTTGCCGGCCCTGCAGAGCTGCGCCGAAACCACTTCGCCGCCATCGCCCGCCAGCGAGCCACGGATTTCGCTCAAAGATATGGCATCGCCCTTCTGCACCGCCTGGCGGGCCTCGCCCTGCGACAGGCAGGAATCGCCATAGGCCGCCGTCGGACCGTATCCGGGCGATCCGAACCAGACGAACATGGCAGCCAGAAAGAGGATTGCGATGACGTTCTTCGACATGCCCCCGTCCTAAGCGCCCTCATATGAACACGACCTGAATGCCGGCAACTTTCGCGCGAACCCTATCACTTTCCGCCGAGGGGCGCGTGGGCTCTCCACCGGCCGTAGAGCGTCAATCCGGCGCCGGCCAGCGTGCCGATCGCCACCGCGACCTGACCGAGCGTGGCCTGGTCCTCGGACGAGATCGAATGGCCGAGCAGGAGCCCCAGGATCGGCGCCAGGGCGGCGATGATCGCCCCCCAGGTGACGCGCGAAACATACCATGGCTCGGCGTTCGCCGCATGGATCACCGCCGGGTCGGCGACGATCTCCTCGACGATGGCCTTGCTGATGCGCGGCGCATTTTCCGGCGTCAGCGGATTGTCGGCGCGGCCGGCCATGCGGGTGACGGCCCCCTCGAGCGCACCGAGGACGATATCGACGGGATTGAGGCTGGGCAGGCGGGTCATCAGGACCTCCATATCCGGATCCGGGAACGGATTTCATCGCGATAGCGCCAGCCGGTGAAGGCGAGCGCGGCGATGGCGACGAGCGCCACCGCGACCACGAGTGCCGCGGGCGGCAAGGCGAGCGCGGCCGGATCTGCAGGCAGCGCGCCGGCCGTGCCACCGGTTGCCAGCGCCCCGCCGGCCGAAGTCGCGACCAGCGCCCTGCGCGCCGCGGCCAGGCGGGCGATCTGCGCGCGGGTCGCCGTGCCGACGATGCCGTCTACGGTCAGGTTCGGATGCGACGCCTGGAAGGCACGGACGGCCCTCTCCGTCGCGGCGCCGAACACGCCGTCCGCCGGGCCGTCGAAGAGGCCGGCGCGGATCATCTCCGCCTGCAGGACACGGACGTCGTCGCCGGTGTCGCCGGCCCGCAG
>JAFKJZ010000126.1 GCA_017305815.1 Hyphomicrobiales bacterium | reverse complement strand
TCGCTCTTCAAGGATACGTCCCTGGCGGCCGCGATCGCGGTTCCGGAGCTGACCTTCTACGCCCGCAAGATCAATGTGGAGAGCTTCCGCATCATCGAGACGTGGATCGTGACCAGCCTGCTCTACGTGACGGCGACCTTCACCATCGCCTCGCTGCTCCGCCTCGTCGAGGCGCGTCTGGTCATCAAGAGGTGACGGTCATGGATCTTTCCGCCTTCTTCGCCGAACTGGCCAATGTCTGGCCGCGCCTGCTGCAGGGCTCGATCGCGACGATCACCGTCTCGTTCCAGGCCATCGCGATCGGCAGCGTCTTCGGCTCGCTGCTGGGCCTGGTGATGTTCTACGGCCGCATGCCGACGCGCATCTGCGGCTGGATCTATCTCGACTTCATCCGCGGCACGCCGGTCCTGGTGCTGATGCTGGCGAGCTTCTACATCGTGCCGCTCGTGGGGCTCGGACTGTCGTCGACAGGCGCCGGCATCCTGGCGCTGTCGGCCTTCTGCGCCGCTCATGTGGCGGAAGTGTTCCGCGGCGGCCTGGCGGCCGTTCCGCCGGGCCAGGCCGAGGCCGCCAAGAGCATCGGCCTGACCTTCCCGAAGATCCTGTTCTACGTGCTGCTGCCGCAGGTGCTGCGCCAGGCCCTGCCGGCCTGGATCAACGCGGCGGTCGAGATCGTCAAGGCGTCGTCGCTCCTCGCCGTCATCAGCGTTCCCGAACTTCTGCTCACGACGCAGCAGATCGTCTCGCGCAACTTCATGAACGCCGAGTTCTACCTGGTCTGCGGCCTGATCTATTTCGCCATCAACCTCACCCTGTCGAAGTTCGGCAAGCTGGTCGAAAAGCGTCTGGCATTTTGAGGAAATCCATCATGAACAGCATTCTCGAAATATCAGGCCTGCGCAAAAGCTATGGCCCGCTCGAGGTCATCAAGGGCGTCGACCTGTCCATGAAGCCGGGTGAGGTCGTCTCGATCATCGGCTCCTCCGGTTGAGGAGTTCCAGGGCGGCGATATCCGCATCGACGGACAGCTCATCGGCTACAAGACCAGCAACGGCAAGCGCATCTCGCTGCCCGAGCGCGAGAGGGCCAAGAACCGCGCCCTGACCGGCATGGCGTTCCAGCAATTCAATCTCTTCCCGCACATGACGGCGCTTGGCAACGTGACGCTCGGCCTGCGCAAGACCCGCGGCATGGGCAAGGACGAGGCGATATCCGTTGCCGAGAAGTGGCTGGAGCGCGTGGGCATGTCCCAGCGCAAGAACCACTATCCGATCCAGCTTTCCGGCGGACAGCAGCAGCGCGTGGCCATTGCCCGGGCGATCGCCATGAATCCGAAGCTGATGCTGTTCGACGAGGTCACCTCGGCGCTCGATCCGGAGTTGGTCAACGAGGTCCTGAACGTCATTCAGGATCTCGCCAATGACGGCATGACCATGCTTCTCGTCACCCACGAGATGCGCTTCGCCTACCAGGTGTCGAGCAAGGTCATCTTCATGGAGCACGGCGTGATCGCCGAAGAGGGCGATCCGAAGGAAATGTTCCACAGCCCGAAGTCGCAGCGCCTGGCCGAGTTCCTCGGAAAGTCGAAGTTCCAATAGCCGCGGCGGCGCGGGGCGGCTGCCCCGCGTTTGCCAATCCGGCCCGGTCTCCTGGGGCGGTTTCTCCGAGCACAGTTCATTCTGGAGTCTTTCATATGCGTATCATTGTGCTCGGTGGCGGAGTCATCGGCGTCACGACGGCCCATGCCCTTTGCCAGGAAGGACATGAGGTCGTCCTCCTGGAGAAGGAGCCCGCCGCCGGTCTCGGCACCAGCTACGCCAACGCCGCCCAGATCTCGCCGGCGCTGTCCGCTCCCTGGGCGGTGCCTGGCCTGGTCGGCAAGGCGCTGCACTGGATGTTCGAGAAGTATCCGCCGCTCATCATCAGCAAGTTTCCCGATCCCGAGATGGTCCGATGGCTGTGGCGCATGTGGCGCGCCGCGTCGCCGGAGCAGTATGAGCGCTCCAAGCGGGCGATGGTGGCGATTGGCGAGTACAGCCGCGACCGTTTCCGCGAGCTGCGCAACACCATCCCGATCGACTATGACGGGCGCGATCGCGGCACGCTGGTGCTCTTCCGCTCCGAGAAGCAACTCGGCATCTACGAGCGGGACATGAAGACCCTCGCGGCCATGGGCGTGCCGGCGGAGACGCTGCGTCCGGATTCTTTGGCACTGCGCGAGCCGAACCTCGCCATCCGGGAGAATGGCATCGTCGGGGCCGCCTTGCTGCCGGGCGACGAGACGGGCGACTGCCACCGGTTCACGCAGGCGCTGGCCGCGCTCTGCGCGCAGGACGGCGTCATCTTCCGCTACGGCGAGATGATCCGAGAGCTGAAGGTCAGCGGCGATCGCGTCCGCTCCGTGATCACCGACAAGGACGAATATACGTGTGACGCGGTCGTCACCTGCCTCGGCGTCGGAAGCGCCAGGCTGCTGGCGCCGCTTGGGATCAGGCTGCCGATCTATCCGCTCAAGGGCTATTCGCTGACCATCCAGGCGGACAGCGATGCGATCGGGCCGCACTCGACCGTCTCGGACGAGACGCACAAGATCGGCGTCACCTATCTCGGCGATCGCATCCGCGTCGGCGGAACCGCCGAACTGGCCGGCTACGACCTTTCGCGCCCGGAGCATCGCTACAAGGGTCTCGAATATGTGGCGCAGGCGCTCTATCCGAAGATCCCGCGCGAGGCGATCGCCAATGCCGAGCGCTGGAGCGGCCTGCGTCCGATGACGCCGGATGGCCCGCCCGTCATCGGCAAGACCGGCATCGGCAATCTCTACCTGAATACCGGGCATGGGACGCTCGGCTGGACCATGTCCTGCGGCGCAGCCGGCATTCTCGCCGACCTGGTCGCCGACCGTCGGCCGGCCGTCGACATCTCAGCCTTTTCGGGCACCCGTTACCAGTAACCCTTGAACGAGAGAGGACATTTCATGATCAACCGTCTGCACCAGAACCAGCGCATGAGCGGCGTCGTCACCTGGCCCGCCAATGGCTCGATGGTCGTCGTCTCCGGCCAGGTCGCCGACGACAGGTCGCTTGACGTCGCCGGCCAGACCGCCGATGTGCTGGCGAAGATCGACCGCTTGCTTGCCGATGCCTGCGTGTCGAAGGCCGATGCGCTCTATGCCTATATCTGGCTGCCGGACATTGGGGATTTTGACGCCATGAACAGCGTCTGGGACAAGTGGATCGTCCCTGGATCGGCGCCAGCCCGCGCCTGCGTCGAGGCCAAGCTCGCCGATCCCGCGCTGAAGGTCGAAATCCAGGTCTTCGCGCACAAGGCGTCGTAAAAGCGACGTGTGGTTAGCCGGTCCCGATGCGCGGCCGGCTAACCAAGCAAAATGATTCGATCACGGGCGGAATGGGCGGCGACCTTGGCGGTCACAAGGCAAGCTCCTTGTCCGATCAGGGCGCCTTGGGTGGCCGGGCCGGTGCGTTCAGCAACCTCCGGGAATCCGGAAGAACAGCCGCTTCCGCATCGGCTTTCCGCATGCCGATTGTGATGCTCCAGCTGGAGCATCAAGTCAGTATTCTCCGAGCAGCTGGGCACCTAAATACGTGGGCAGATGTCCAGCCGCTCGGTCTTAACCCGAACGGTCAGCAGTTCTTCGTCCGTCGCTCAAGGAAGGAGCGATTTGCGAAGAGGTGGAGAGGCTCAAGTTCCGTTCTGGAGCCACAAGGCGTGGCGCCCGGGCGCGAACTCCCTCAGGCCAGATCGCTGATCATCGTCAGCCTGCGGACATCGACCGGTTCGGCCAGCAGGGCATCGGCCTGCTTCAGGAGAGGCTGCAGATGCGGCATCTTCATATGCGCCTCGAGGTCGGCGTCGCTGCGCCAGTTCTCGTAGAAGACGAAGACGCAGGGGTCGGCCGCATCGACATGGAAATCATAGTTGATGCAGCCGGGCTCCGCCCGCGTCGGCGCCACCATGGCGGCGAGGACGCCTTGCAGCTCATCGCGCCGCTCCGGGCGCGCCTTGAGGGTGCCGATGACGGTGATGGCCATGTCAGGCTCTCTTCTGGCTGAGGGCGACGGCGAGGATGATGATGCCGCCGCGGGCGATCAGCTGCTGGCTGAATTCGAGGCCCATGAGGATGAGGCCGTTATTGATGAGACCGATCATCAGCGCGCCGACGATCGTCCCGATCACCGTGCCCCGGCCGCCGAAAAGGCTGGTCCCGCCCAGCACAGCGGCTGCGATCACCGAGAGTTCGTCACCCTCGCCAAGCTGGAACCGGCCGGATTGCAGGCGGCCGGCATAGAGCATTCCGGCGAGCGCCGCGGCCATGGACGAGATGACCAGCACCTTGAACTTGATCGCCTTGGTGTCGATTCCCGAGTAGCGCGCTGCCGTCTCGCCGCCGCCGGTCGCCAGGACCCGCCGGCCGAAGCCCGTGCGGCGCAGGACGATGTGGCCGATCGCGCCGAGGATCACCATCCACAGCAGCAGGACCGGGACCGGCCCGACATTGCCGCCGCCGAACAGCCAGGAATAGCCGGGCGAGAGGATCGGCACGGCCGCCGTCGCGGAGATCCACATCGCGACGCCCTTGGCGATTCCCATCATCGCGAGCGTGGTGAGGAAGGAGGGAATGCCGACGCGGGTGGTGAGCCAGCCATTGAACATGCCGACGGCAAGGCCGGTGGCAAGGCCGGCGATCACGCCGACGACCGGCCCGCCCACGGCGATCGCCATGGCGACCGTCACGGTGCTGAGGCCGGCGACGGCGCCGACAGACAGGTCGATCTCG
>JAFKJZ010000332.1:3798-29670 GCA_017305815.1 Hyphomicrobiales bacterium | reverse complement strand
GGCCATAGTCGAGCCGGTAGGTGTGAAACCGGCTGCCGTCGAGGCTGGCGTCGATCAGGCTGACCTGGCTCGTGGTGTCGGCGAGCGCCTCCAGCCGGGTCTCGCGCGTGAAGCCGGTCAGCACGACGGCGTCGAGCGCGTCCCACATGCCGACCGGCATGCGCGCGTCGGTGAACGAGCCCATGACGAACTCATGCCCGGCCGAGACGATGCCTTTCTCGAACGCCATCACCAGGCGCGTGTAGAAGGCATTGTCGAAGATGCCGCCGCCGACGATGTCGCGATTGTAGAAGAAGCCGATGCGCCGGTGCGCCTCGGCCCAGGGCGTGGCGACGAGGAAGGAGCCCTTGCCGACCTGGCGGCGGATGACGCCTTCGCTCTCGAGATCCTTCAGCGTCTTCACGACGGTGATCAGAGAGAAGTCGCAGAAACGCACGATCTCGTTCTGCGACTCGATCCGATCGCCGGCCTTGAGCCCGCCCGTCTTCCAGCGCCGGAACAGCATGTCGCGGAGCTGGAGATGGCGGGGCGAGGCTTCGAGGTTCAAACCGGCGGTTCCCACGTCTTCTGGATGGCGAGGATGCCGCCATCGACGAACAGCATCTGGCCGGTGATATAGCCTGCCGCTGGCGACGCAAGGAAGACCGCCGCGCCGCCGACATCTTCCGGCTGGCCGACGCGGCCGAACGGGATCTGGGCGTTCAGCGACTTGCGCACGCCCGGCACGTCGAGGCCGCGCTTCGTCAGCGGCGTCTCGACGATGCCGGGGCCGATGCCGTTGACGCGGATGCCGCGGCCGGCGAGCGACACGGCGAGGGAGCGCACCATCATCAGCACCGCGCCCTTCGAGGCGTCATAGGCGACGCTGTGGCGCTCGGCCATCACCGAATTGGTGGAGCCGACCAGGAGGATGCTAGCCCCCTCCTGGCCCGGCGCCAGCTTGCGCACGAAGGCCTGCGAGGCGAACACATAGGCCTTCACGTTCAGATTGAAGGTTCGGTCGAACAGCTCCTCGGTGAGGTCGTCGAAGGGCGTGTCGAGGAAGGTGCCGGCATTGTTGACCAACGTATCCAGCCGGCCGAGCGTCGCATGCGCCTTCTCGACCAGCTCGACGGCGCCGGCGGCGGTGGAGAGGTCCGCCTGGATGAAATGGCACTCGGTCAGCGCCTGCAGCTTCGCCAGCGCGCCATTGTCGGGCAAGTGCGAGTTGATCACCAGCCGCGCGCCCTGGCGGGCGAACGCCTCGGCGATTCCGTAGCCGATGCCGTGGGTCGAGCCCGTCACCAATACGCAGGGCTGCGTCATCTCTTTCTCCTTGCCGAACCAAATTAGTTTGTTAGCATGATAACATCATAACGATGGAAAATCCGATGCCCGTCAAGCAGAGATGGTCTGATGTCACAATCGTCACGCCGGAGGGACAGCAGGCGAGCGACCTGCTGATCGACGGCGGGCGCATCGCGGGCCTCGTGCCACGCGGGACGGTCGTGGGCGAGGACTGGCAGCCGGCCGACGGCAAGGGCGCGATCCTGTTCCCCGGCCTCCTCGACCTGTTGCAGCACGGCTTCGGCGAACACCTCTATTGCGACGTCGATGCCGGCGCCGTCGCCACCAATTCCCAGGTGATGCTGCGCCACGGCGTCACCGGCTTCCTGCCGGCGATCCCCTGCCTGCCGCCGGCCAGCATGGAAGGCGTGCTCTCCCGCCTCGCGGCGCAATGCGGCGAGGCCAGGGGCGCGCGGGCGCTCGGCGTGCATAGCGAAGGACCCTGCTTCGGCTCTCCGGGCGCCCATAATCCCGAAAACATCCTGGCGCCCAGCGCCGGGCTGGCGGAGCGGATGCTGGCCGCCGCGGATGGCAGGCTCAAGGCCGTCACGGTCGCGCCGGAGCGCGAGGGGGCGGAAGCCTTCATCGCCGTGCTGAAGCGGGCCGGCGTCTCGATCCATCTCGGCCACAGCCTGGCCCGGCCGGAGCACATTCCGCGCTATGTCTCCTGGGGCCTCGACGCGGTGACGCACATGTACAACGTCATGCCGACCTATCCGCCGGGCGGCATGGGCGTGCATGTCGTTTCGCTCACCGATGCGCTCCTCGCCGAGCCGACGCTGGCGCTCGGCCTGATCGCCGACGGCATCCATGTCGACCCGCAACTGGTCAAGCTGCTGGCGCAACTGCCGGACGACCGCGTCTTCCTTGAGACCGACGCGATGAAATATGCCGGCACGCCGGGCCGGACCTTCGAGTTCTATCCGGGCTACGTCGTCACCAGCGCGCCCGGAAAGGCGGTGCGCGACGCAAAGGGCGGGCTTTGCGGCTCGTCGCTGGCGCCGGACGAGGCGATGCGCAACTATCTCGCCTTCTCTGGCAAGGATCTCGTCCGCGCCGCGCATGCGACCAGCCTGGTGCCGGCGCGCGTCCTCGGCATGGAGAACGAGATCGGCAGCCTCGAACGCGGCAAGCTCGCCGATTTCGCCGTGCTCGATCCGACGACGCTTTCGGTGAAGGCCACCTATGTCGGCGGCGAGCGGCTTTACGGGAGCGTGTGAGAATGGCGAACGGCGAAGGCACGATGCGCTACGAGGAAGGCGGCAACGTCCATCTCGATTTTCACGGCGCCACCAACACGACGATCGATTTCATCGTCGAGCGCTTCGGCGTCGACGCGATGGACGAGATCTTCAAGAAGGTCGGCCGCGACGTCTATGCGAGCATCCGCAACGACCTCGTCGCCGGCGACACGCGCCAGCTGGTGCGCCACTGGCGGCACTTCTTCGACCGCGAAGGCGCCGACTACGACATCGCGGTCGGCGACGACCGCGTCGTCCTGACCGTGCGCCGCTGCCCTGCCTGGCACCACGTGAAGGCGCTGACCGGCAGCGTCTCGCCGCATTTCTGCGACCAGACCAGCCGCACGAATGAAGCGATGGCGGAAGGTTCGCCCTTCGCCATCGACACCGAACTGACCGGCGAGGGTTCGTGCCGGCAGGTCATCCGGAGGCGCGCATGATCCCGAGCGACCACTTCACGCGCTTCTACAACGAGGTCTTCAAATTCCTCGACAGCCAGGGCGAAGAGGCGCTTGAAGCCTACTGGCTCGCGATCTCGAAGAACCAGGAGCGGCATATCCTCGACCTGATCCAGACCCAGGGCCTCGCCGGCATGTACGAGTACTGGTCGCATATCAAGATCGAGGAAAACTGCGACATGGACCTCGACCTCGACGAGGACCGGCTGGAACTACGGATGAATGTCTGCCCGAGCCTCTCCAAGGTGATGGACAACGACGCCGAACCGATGGAGCGCTATTGCGATCACTGTGCCGGCTGGATCGGCCCGATCATGGACAAGACCGGCTACCACATGGTCTACGACGTGATCGACCGCCGGGAGCCGCATTGCGTGCTCCGGATCTTCAAGGATCCGGAGAAGGCCCGCGCCGCCGAGAAGGACGCGAAGCTGCTGATGGGCTGGCCCGGCCACAAGGTGGGGTGAGCCGAAACACGAGACGCCCCCCCCCGCGCCTTCGCGCCGGATGGCGCGCAGGAGAGACGGAATGAGACGCGGCGTCGCCGGGTTGAACGAGCCCCTGATCGGCCTTCGCAACGGCCGGACCCGGCTGGAGACGCCGGCGCTGATCCTCGACGCCGACGCCTTCGAGGCCAATCTGCAGGCGCTGACCGGCATGGCGCGCGCCGCCGGGCTCGGTCTGCGGCCGCATGCGAAATCGCACAAATGCGTCGAGATCGCGCGGCGGCAGATGGAGGCCGGCGCGCTCGGCATCGCCTGCGCCAAGGTCGGCGAGCTGCTGGCGCTCCACGAGGCCGGCATCAATCCGCTGATGCTGACCGCGCCGATTGCCAGCCGCCGCAAGATCGACCGGCTGACCGAGGCGGCGGCGCGCGGCGCCGACATCACCGTCACCGTCGACCGCCCCGACCTCGTCGCCGACTATGCGGAATCGGCGCGCGCCGCCGGGGTCCGCCTCGACGTGCTGGTCGAATGCGACGTCGGCCAGCGCCGCACCGGCGTGGCGACGCCGGAACGCGCCGTCTCGCTCGCCCGCCAGATCGCCGACGAGGATTCCCTCCGCTTCGTCGGCGTGCAGGGCTATGCCGGCTTCGTCCAGCACATCTTCGACCACGAGGCGCGGCGGACCGAAAACCGGATCGCCATGGGGCGCCTGCTCGCCATCGTCGACGCGCTCGACGCGGCGGGGCTCTCGCCCGCCATCGTCACCGGCGGCGGCACCGGCAGCCACCTGCTCGATTTCGAGGACAAGGTGCTGACCGAGGTGCAGGCCGGTTCCTACATCTTCATGGACGAGGACTATCGCCGCGTCGACCTGCACGGCTCGGGCGCCGACGTGTTCGGCACCGCCCTCTTCGTCACCGTCACGGTCATCGCCCACAATCTGCATGGCGACGCCATCGTCGACGCCGGCAGCAAGAGCTTCGCCGTCGATGGGCCGCTGCCGCGCGCCTATCTCGACGGCCGCGAGATCGGCCAGATCACCTTCGTCGGCGACGAGTTCGGCCGGCTCGACACGCTGCCCGGCAAGCCGGTGCCTCCGGTCGGCACGCGCCTCGAATGCAGCGTGCCGCATTGCGACCCGACCGTGAACCTGCACGATTTCCTGCACGTCGTCCGCGCAGACAAGCTGGAGGACATCTGGCCGATCGAGGCGCGCGGCCTCTCGGATTGATTTCCCTTCACCGCTCCCTGCGGGAAGAGGCGAAGGAAGCCGCTCACGCCTCCGCAGTGCCGGCCCCAATCACTGGAAACCCGCCATGCGCGCGACGAAGAGATTGTCGATGTCGAGCGCCAGGCCGCCGACCCTGGGAGAGGCGACGATCAGGCCGGTGTCATAGGAATTGGTCGGGATGGCGAAGGCATCGGTGACGAGGACGCGGTTCAGATTGTCATAAGCCGCCTTCACCTCGGCCGGGTCCGACGTCGTGTTCACCCGCTCGATCGCCGCGACATAATCGGGATGCGGATGCGGGTCCTTCAGCACCGGATTGTTGACGACGCGGTAGATGCTGTTGGTGGCGACGCGGGACGGGAATTTCTGCACATTGCCGACAGCGCCGAAGGTGGCGTCGAAATCGCCGGCGAGCAGCGCCTCGGTATATTCCGCGCCCTGGAGGATATCGAGCTCGATATTGATGCCGACCTCGGCCAGCGCGCTCTGCAGGATCTGGCTGACGACGATGGTCGGCTCGTCATCGCCCCCGACCAGCATCTTCCAGTCGCTCTGTTCGGCCGGCGTCAGACCGGACGCGGCGAGGAGTTCCTTCGCCTTGTCGAGATTGTAGGCGAATTCGTCGGCATAGGTTGCGTCGAAGGCCGGGCTCGCCGGTGCCCAGGGCAGCGCCGCCACCTCGCCAAGGCCGGCATAGCCGACCCGCAGCATGCCCTCGCGGTCCATCAGATAGTTGAAGGCCTGACGGAAGCTTGGATTGGTGAAGGGCGCGCGGGTCGAGTTGATGCGGAAGACCTGGACCAGCGGCCCCGGTCCGCGCAGCACCTGATAACCGACATCCTGCAGGCGGACGGCGCTGCGTGCGGAGCTACCATAGATGATGTCGACGGCGTCGGATTCGAGCGCCGCGCTCGCCGAGACGTCGTCGCTGAAGATGGTGAAATCGACCGCCTCGGTGACCGGTTGGCCCTGGCGCCAGTAATGCGGATTGGTCCTCAGCCTCAGCCCCTGGCCGACGGCGCGGCTATCCAGCATGTAGGCGCCTGTGCCGGCGGGGACCGTCTCGACGCTGGCGATGCCGGCGGCCTCGATCGGCATGGTGAACTGCAGCAGGTCGGTGATCTGGCGCTGCGGCGCAGGCGCCTTGAAGTGGATGACGATCGTCCTGTCGTCCGGCGTCGTCCAGTTCGTGACAATCGACATGGTGGCATAGACGTTCTTGCCGCGCCCGGGATCGGCGGCCTTGGCGAGCGTTGCCGCCACGTCGGCCGAGGTGAGCTTGGCGCCGCTCGCGAAGCTGACGTCGTCGCGCAACGTCACCCTCACGGACTGGTTGTCGGGCGCGATCTGCCAGGCGGTCGCCAGGCTCGGCACCGCCTCTCCCTCGGGCGTGTATTCGATCAGGCTGTCATAGAGGTTCTTGATCAGGTGGAAATTCACCGCCGAGAACTGCTGCGGATCGAAATTGGTCATGTCGTTCAGGATGGCGACGCGCAGCGTGCCGCCCCTGAGCGCCGGCTCCTGAGCATGGGCCGGCGCCACCAGGCTGACGCCGGCGACGGCGACCGACGCCGTAGCGGCGAGAACCAGGAAGACGAGCCCCCCGAGCGCCCGGAAGAACTGGCACGTCATGAGGCCCCTCCGCTCCCGTTCGCAGGGGATCGATCGGCCAACCTCAAACCTTGGCGAGGCCGCCCGGCTGCGAAGAATGGGCACGCCAGTCGTCGAAGGTCTCGATCGGATAGATCGGGCGCGGAATCCGCTTCCAGGGCAGCGTGAAGACATCGGACTGGCCGGGGCCGCGCGTGTCGGCGCGCACCACGCCGGTCGAGATCGGCGCGAAGTACTGGAAGTTCGACGCCGTCTTCAGCACGGCGATGCCGTAATCCGTCGGCTCGACGCCCATCGCCCGGTAGACGCCGGGGACATTGCCGGCGACGCCGCGCAGCGTCGTGATCATCAGCGTGACCGGGCCGACGTCGAAGATCACGGACGGGCCGAGATCGACCTCGCTCTGATGGTTGTAGCCCTCGATCTTCAGCAGGCCGCCGCCGACGGTGCGAACCGTGCCGGTGACCGTGAGCGGGGTGAAGAACTCCGTCGCCGCGTCGCCGCCGAGCTCCAGCGTCACCGTCGCGCCCTCGCCTGCCGCGACCAGCTTCGCGGCGGCTTTGGGCGAGATCAGCGGCACCAGCGCCCGCTTCTTGATGCCGAGACGGAGCATCGCTTCGAGCAGCAGGTTGCTGTCGCCCGCGGCGCCGCCGAATACGGTGTCGCCGGTATCGCTCAGCATGACGAGGCCCGGCGCCGCATCGGCCTGGCGCACGGCGTCGTCGACCGAGACCGACTCGCGGAGCTGGAAATCGTCGCGCAGCGACCAGCAGAGATCGGCCAGCTCGTCGGCGATCTGTTCGGCCAGCGCCTGGTCGTTGTCGGTGACGACGATGGTGGCCCAGCCGCCCTCGGCGACGTCGAGCCAGGGCTGCATCGGGTAGTTCGACGCCTGCAGCACGCGCGGATCGGATTCGGCGGCGCGGGCCGCGTCGAACCACACCTTCATCGGTCCCTGCGAGGTCAGGAACTGCTCCTGATGCGAGACGAGCGGGATCTTGCGCCAGGCGGTGGTCGGCTTCAGCCCCTCGGTCAGGATGCGCAGCAGCAGCTTGGTGCCGATGACGCCGGTGTCGTAGACGTCGTGCGGCTGGGTGCGGTGGCCGACGATGGCGGTCGCGTTGTCGATGATCTTCTGCGTGACATTGGCATGATGATCGAGGCCGAGCACGATCGGCACGTCGGGGCCGAGGATCTCGCGGCATAGCGCGATCTGCTCGCCCTCGACGTCGTCGACGCCCTCGGCCGAACACGCGCCATGCAGCTGCAGCGCCAGTCCGTCGATCTTGCCCGCCGCCTGCAGGCCGGCGCGGATCTTGTCCTGGAAGAACTGGAAGGTCTCGGCCGAGAGGCGGCCGCCCGCCGAGGCATAACCGCGGATGATCGGGATCTGCTCGATCTCGAGGCCGGATTCCTCGACCACCTGCAGATGACCGCCGACCTGGCCGAAGCCGCGCAGCTTCTCGAAGATCTCGGCGCCCTCATAGATGCCGAAGCCGGCATAGTCGTCCAGCGTGGTCAGCACCGGATTGAAGTCGTTGGTTTCCTGCGAGATGTGAATGACGGCGATACGCAACGCCAATCTCCATGAGATCTTGTTTCGAACTCGGGCGAATAGATTTTCGGGCACACAGATCCTGCGACGAAACGGCTGCGAGACAGGCAGTATAGGTCTGGTCCCGATCCGGGCCGCGACCGGAAATGACAAGGCAAGCCGATCAACAGGCAGGCTATTAATCGAGAAATTTCATGTCAACGCCGTCCGGTTTCGCCCGGCGGAACAACTCGGATAGTCCAGCAGAAACAGGATCGGCCCGCCGCGCACCTCCCGGCGGCGGGACGAGGCTCAGAAGAACGTCTTCAGGCCGCGCGTGACCCGATAGTCCTCATCGACCAGATAGAGCAGCGACCACTTGTCGAAGGTGGTGCAGGGATGGCTGATGCCGAAGCCGACGAGATCGCCGGTCCTGAGCGGGCTGTCGAGCGGCGTGATCATGTGGCAGTGCTGGTCGTTGAGCGCGACGACCGAATGGCCGCCGGCTATTTCCGCCGGCGCCGTCATGCTGCCGTCCGGGCGATACCAGCGCAGCGGCACCGGCAGGCCGGCATCGTGACTGACGTCGCGCTTGCCCATGGTCAGCATGGTCCGGCCGCCCTCGGGGCGTGACTGCACCATCGCCCAGACCTCCAGCGCCGGCTCGAGCCCGCCCTCCGGCAGCTTCAGCGCCGTCTCGCGGACGATGCGCTCGAACGCCGCCGCATAGGCGATGACGTCATGCGTCAGGTAGCAGCCGGAGCGCAGCACGCGCTGCACCGGCCGCGGAAACCCGACGCTGTCGAAACGCTCGACCACCCGGTCGAAGAAGGCCGAACCGCCGGCGCTGATGACGACCGGCGCATCGGAACCGAACAGGCCCTCCTGCATGGCGGCCAGCGCCATGGCGGCGACGTCGTCGATCAGGCCGTCCGCCGTCTCCGCCGTCGGCAGCATGCCCTCGAAGCATTCGAAGCCGGCAAGCTCCAGCCCCGGCGCGGCGGCGATGGCGCGCGCCAGTTCGAGCGCGCCCGCGCGGGTGCGGACGCCGGTGCGCCCGCCGACGAAGCCCATCTCGACGAGGATGCGCAGCGGGTTGCCTTCCGGCGGCGGGTTGCGGCGCGCGCCCTCGGCGAGCATGGCGACGCCGTCCGGATTGTCGGCGAGGCAATAGAGTTCGATCGCGTCGTCGCCCTGGAGCGCGCGGAAACAGGCATCGATCGCCTGGGTGCCGACCGGCTGATTGGCGAGCAGCACCCGCCTGACGCCGAAGCGCTGGCAGACGCCGACCTGCTGCAGCGTCGCCGCGGTGATCGCCCAGGCGCCGTCGGCGATCTGCAGGTCGAACAGGTGCGGCGACATCGTCGTCTTGCCATGCGGCGCGATGACGACGTCATTCTGCGCGGTGAAGGCGCTCATCCAGGCGCTGTTCGCCGCCAGCGCCTTCTCGCGGATGACGGCGACGGGCAGCGGCAGGTCGCCGTCGAGCAGGCTCCAGCCCTGGCGTCCGACCGCGCCGACGGTCAGGCGCGGCGCGTCATAAGGAAGCCCCTTGGTCGAAGGATCGAGTTCAAGCGCATCGAGCGCCGCGATGTCGAGGCGCGGAATCAGAGCCATGGAATGGGGTCCAGTAGTGAGGGGACGGCGTAGGATTGAGCGGCATGGGATTGGACGGACGGCTTCAACGAGAAAGCCCTCGTCCCGGCCGCCTGAGACGCCACAAATACCCGCATTGTCGCCCCCGCTCGCCAAGACCGAACCCCATGGCACCCAATATTCTACATCATGGAACAACAATTTGGTTGCCTGATTGAAACTTAAGCGGCCGCCGGATCTTTCTGTCAACACCGTTTCCAAAGTTCAGCTGCGAAAACCGGATGTTCGGCTTGCACCCCTCCGGGACTTGATGTCTTAATGAACGGACGAGGATCGCCTGAATGTTCCACTATATGGAATATAGGGCATTGCTACGTCTCGATTGCCGGGGTTGGAAACAGCATGTCGAAGCCTGAGTACGAGCCGAGCGGCGCCGCTGCCGTCGCGGCGCGAATCCAATCCGTGGCCCGCGCCAAGGCCCTGCTCGACGCGATGGCGAGCGGCGATTTCATCTCGCTGCGCGAACTCGCCGCCCGCACCGGGCTCGCCAAGACCACGGCCTTCAACCTGGTGACGGCGCTCGTCGACGTCGGCCTGGCCGAGCGCGACATCAAGGGCGGCGCCTATCGGCTCAGCCTGCAGCACCTCGTCTATGGCAAGGCGGTTGAGCGGCGGCTCGACATCGCCGCGCTCGCCCAGCCCTATCTGGTCAAGCTCTGCGCGGAGACGCGCGAGACGGTCAACCTCGCCTTGCCCGGCCCCACCGACGCCGTCATCGTCGAGAGCCTCGAGGGCAGCCACACGCTGCGCGTTTCGTCCTATTCCGGCACCCGCGCCGCCTACCATTCGACGGCCTGCGGCCGGGCGCTGCTCGCCTATCAGCCGCTGTCGTTCCGCAAGATCATCTACAATCTCGGCTCGCTGCCGGCCGCGACCGACCGTACCATCACCGACCCCGAAGCGCTGGAAGCCGTGCTCGAACGCTGCCGCAGCGTCGGCTGGACCACGGAATTCGAGGAGAACGAGATCGGCGGCGCCTGCGTCGCCGCGCCGATCTTCGCGCCCGGCGGCGAAGCGGTCGCCGCCGTCTCCATCGCCGGCCCTTCCGCCCGCTTCGAGCCGGAAGCGATAGAGCGGCTCGGCCGGCTTCTCGTCGCCACCCTCGCCGAGATCACGGCGAACATGTCCCGCAACAGGTAGCCTTCCATGACCACCAAGCGCCCTCGCATCCTGCTGGCCGGGCTCTATCACGAGACCCATACCTTCGTGGACGAGATCACCCGGCTTCCGGATTACGAGATCCTGCGCGGCGCGGCGCTGCTCGCGCGGCGCGGCGACGGCTCGACGGTCGACGGCTTCCTGGAAGTGGCGGAGACCGAGGGCTGGGATGTCGTGCCGGTCGTCGAATATTCGGCGCTTCCCTCCGGCACCACCGACCAAGCCGTGTTCGAGCAGTTCTGGCGCGAGCTTGAGGCGGGCCTCCGCGCCGCGCTCGACAATGGCGGCCTCGACGGCATCTGGCTGGCGCTGCACGGTGCCATGGTGACGACGGAGAGCGTCGATCCGGAGGGCGAACTGCTCGCCCGCATCCGCGCCATCCCCGGCGCCGAGACGCTGCCGCTCTATGCCGTGTTCGACCTGCACGCGACCTTCACCGCCGCCATGGCGAGGGGCGCCAACGGGCTCGTCGCCTATCGCGAGAACCCGCATACCGACGCGCGCGACTCCGCCGTCCGCTCGGCCGAGCTGCTGGCGCGCGCGCTTCGCGAGCATGCCAGCCCCGTCATGTATGCGCGCAATGCCGCCATCATCTGGGCGCCGCCCGGCACCGGCACCGCCGACCGGCCGATGCGCGATCTCGAAGCTCTTGCCCGAGAGATCGAGGCGGAGGACGCCGAGATCTGGGCCGTCAACATCATCGGCGGCTATTCCTTCTCCGACGTGCCGGATGCCGGCGTCGCCTTCTCGCTGATCACCACCGGCAGCGCCGAGCGGGCGGAAGCCGCGCTCGACCGGCTGGAAGCGCTGGCGGTCGAGTTGCGCGAGCTCGGCCAACCGAAGGAATGGGACCTCGACACCGCGCTCGCCGAGATCCGGACGCTGGAAGGCGGGCCCTATATCGTCGTCGAACCGGCCGACAATATCGGCGGTGGCGCGCCCGGTGATGACACGGCGATCCTGCGCGGCTTCCTGCGCCACGGCATCCGCAATGCCGCCGTCGCCATCGCTGACGCCGAGACCGTCAAGGCGTTCGCCGACGCGGTTCCCGGCGAGGTGCGCACCGTGCGCCTCGGCGGCAAGGCGAGCCGGCTCGGCGCCGGCCCGCTCCAGATCGAGGCCGCCTTCGTCAGCCGCAGCGACGGCGAATTCACGCTCGAGGACCGCAACAGCCACCTCGCCGCCATGCAGGGCATCCATATCAGCATGGGCCCCTCGGTCGTGCTGGAGGCGGACGGCGTCAGGATCCTCGTCAACAGCCGCAAGACGCCCCCCTTCGACCTCGGCCAGTTGCGGTCGCAGGGCATCGTTCCGGAGGAACTGACGGCGATCGGCGTCAAGGCGGCCGTCGCCCATCGCCGCGCCTACGACCCGATCGCGGTCCGGAGCTACACGGTCGCGACGCCGGGTCCCTGCACCAGCGTGCTGACCTCCCTGCCCTATCGCCGCCTGCGCCAGCCGGTCTTCCCGCTCGGCTGAGCACGGAGGGAAATCCAGCCTCCCTCACCTCTCCCCGGGGGAGAGGTGAGCACATCCGCCATGATCACGGAGACCCGCATGATCGAATATCCGAGCGAGCCCGATACCCCGCGTTCGCACCTGCCCTTCAGCCCGTCGACCAAGTTCGGCGATTTGATCTTCGTGTCCGGCCAGGCCTCGGTCGACGCCACCGGCACGATCATCTCCGACACGTTCGAGGGCGAGATGCGCCGCTCGATGGAGAACATGCGCAAAGTGCTGGAGACGGCCGGCAGCGACTTCAAGCACGTGCTGCAGACGCGCAACTACGTGCAGGATCCGGCCGACATCCCGCTCTTCAACAAGCTCTATCGCGAATATTTCAGCGAACCGTTCCCGGCCCGCACGACGATCACCAACTGCCTCGGCGCGGCGTTGCGCTACGAGGTCGAGTGTATCGCCATCGCCAGGCCGAAGGCCTGATCGGTCCGAGTTGCCGAGAACGAAAAAGGGCGGCCTCTTCCGGGGCCGCCCTTTTCGCATTTGCTGCTGAGAACTTACCCGAAGCGGTATTCCGTCACCTGCCGGTAGATCTCGCCCGGGCGCAGGATGGCGGAGGGGAAGGTCGGCTGGTTGGGACTGTCGGGGAAGCGCATCGGCTCCAGGCAGAGCCCGGCATGCGCCTGGTGGCCGACGCCGTCGAGGCCGCGCCAGTCCGGCGCCAGGCCGGCGCCGTCATAGAAGACGATACAGGGCTCCGTGGTGTGGACCTCCATGGCCAGGCTGCCGTCCGGCGCCTCCAGCCGCGCGGCGCGGACAAGCCCCTCGCCGTCGCGGTCGACCACCAGACAGCAATCATAATCGAAACCAGCGTCGCCGGCCGGATCGGCGATCGGGCGGATCGTCCGGAAATCATAAGGCGTGCCGGCGACGTCGGCGATCTCGCCGCTCGGCACCAGCGCCGGACTGAACGGCGTATAGCCGGACGCGGCGAAGTGCAGCTTGTGCTCGCGGCTGGTCGTGCCCGGAAGCAGCGAGAAATAGGAGTGGTTGGCGAGGCTGACGACGGTCGGCGCGTCGGTGGTGGCCGTCAGCGTGATGTGGATCGTGCCCGGCGCCAGCAGGCGGTAGGTGCAGCGCACGTCGAGCTCGCCCGGATAGCCGTCGTCGCCATCCGGCGAGATCAGGCCGAGCGTGACGGATTCCTCGTCCGATTCAAGGATACGCCAGGGCTTGCGCGAGAAGCCGGTGACGCCGCCATGCAGGTGGACGCCGCCTTCGTTCAGCGACAGCTGGTATTCCCTGCCGTCGATCGCGAGGTGGCCGTCGCCGATGCGGCTGGCGTGGCGGCCGGCCGTGACGCCGAGATAGCGGTTGTTTTCAAGATAGCCGTCCAGCGTCTCGAAGCCGAGCACGACGCGGCGCGGCTCGCCGCCCTCGACCGGGACGACGAGGTCGCGCAGCGCCGCGCCGAAGGTCAGCACCGAGGCGGTGGCGCCGCTGGCATTCGCCAGCCGGATCTCGGAAATGGCGGTGCCGTCGGGCAGCCGGCCGAAGAAATGGATCGACACGATGTCTCCGTGAAGCGCGATGTTGCCGTCTGGTAAGCCGGCTCAGGGAATGAGGCTACCAGAGGGTGTAGCCGCCATCTATGACATAGGCGGCGCCGGTGACATAGGAGGCGGCGGGGCTGGCGAGGTAGACGGCGAGCGGCGCGATCTCCGGCGGATTGCCGGGCCGGCCCATCGGGATATGGGCGACGATCGCCTCGATCACGTCCGGCCGGCGCTCGTTCCAGCTCCGGTTGGTGTCGGTCATGAACAGGCCGGGGCAGATCGCGTTGACGGTGACGCCATGCGGCGCCCAGTCGGCGGCGGCGCAGCGGGTGAAATGGATCACCGCCGCCTTGCCGGTCTCGTAGTCGCGCCCGCCGATGCCGCGATTGGCGATCAGGCCGCTCATCGAGGCGATGTTGATGATGCGCCCGCCCTGCCCGCGCTCCAGCATGGCGGCGCCGAAGATCCTGGTGCCGAGGAAGCAGCTCGTCAGGTTCATGTCGAGCGACTGCTGCCAGGTCTCGAGCGTCTCCTCGACGATCGGCATGCTGGCGATGCGGTTGCCGACATTGTTGATCAGGATGTCGACCGGGCCGTATTCCCGAAGGATCGCCTTGCAGGCGGCCTCGCATTGCACGGCCTCCGACATGTCGGCCATCACGCCCCAGGCCTGTCGGCCGAGCGCGCGAATGTCGGCTACCGTCGCGTCGAGCGTTTCCTGCGTGCGGCCGGTGATGATGATGTCGGCGCCCGCCTCCGCCAGCGCCAGCGCCATTTCGCGGCCCAAGCCGCGGCTCGCGCCGGTCACCAGCGCGCGCTTGCCTTCCAGCCCGAACCAGTCCTTCAGTCCCATCTCGGCCTCCGGTTTTCTCTTGGCATGGTGGAAGCGGCGGGCTGGCGCCCGCCGCGAGATCGCAGCCCTTCACGGGAACTCTACTTCACGGCGCCGACCGTCAGCCCGCTGACCAGCGAGCGTTGCAGCAGCGCGAAGATCACGGCGACCGGCACGCTGGCGACGAGCGTCGCCGCCATGACATGGTCCCACTCGACCTGGTAGCGCCCGCCGACCAGCGAGAAGGTCTGCAGCGTCAGCGTGCTTTTCTCCGGCGTCCGCAGCAGCGTCATCGCCAGCACGAACTCGTTCCAGCACTAGATGAAGATGAACACGGCGGTGATGCCGATCGCCGGGATCGCCAGCGGCAGGAATATCCGCCAGAGCCGCTGGATCGCCGAGGCGCCGTCGAGGGTCGCAGCCTCCTCCAGCTCGCGCGGGATGGTCTGGAAATAGGCCTGCAGCATCCAGACCGAGAAGGCGAGGTTGAAGGCGACATAGGCGAGCACCAGCGCCGGCAGCTGGTCGACGAAGCCCATCTTCGCCATCAGGCGGAAGATGCCGAGAACCAGCACGATCGGCGACAGCATCTGCGTGACCAGCAGGAACTGGCGGAACAGCTTGCGCCCCGTGAACTCCATGCGCGCCGCCGCATAGGCGGCCGGTATCGCGACCAGCAGGCAGAGGACCGTGGCGGCGATGCTGACGATCAGGCTGTTCAGAACCGCCGGGCCGAGACGCGTCGCCTGCCACATGTCGACGAAGTTCTGCAGCCGGATCTCCGACGGGAACCAGCTCGGCGGATACATCAGCACCTCGACCCTCGGCTTCACGGCCGTCGAGATCATGACGGCGAACGGGAAGAGGATCAGGATCACCAGCGGCGACAGGCAGAGCCACATCAGGATGGATTTGCGGACCGGATTCTCCATCAGACGGTGCTCCGCTCGTTGCGCATGGCCAGCGCCGCGTAAGTGATGGTCAGCGCCAGCAGGATCAGGAACATGACGATCGACAGCGCCGAGGCGATGCCCAACTCGCCATAGCGGAAGGCGAGCTTGTAGAGCCAGGTCACCAGGATGTCGGTGCTGTTGGCCGGATCGCCCTGCGTCATCACCCAGATCAGCGGGAAGGAGTTGAAGACGTAGATGAAGTTCAGCACCAGCACGATGTTGAGGAACGGCCGGATCAGCGGCAGCGTCAGGTAGCGGAAGCGCTGCCAGCCGCTGGCGCCGTCGATCTTCGCCGCCTCGAAGACATCCGCCTGCAGCGAGGCGAGGCCGCCGAGGATGACCGTCACCGTGAACGGGATCGAGACGAGGATGCCGATGGCGATCAGGATCGGGAAGGCCGTCGTCGAGGTCGCGAGCCATTCGACCGGCGCGCTCAACACGCCGATCTCGCTCAGCGTCGCGTTGACCATGCCGAACTGGCCGTTCAGCGACCAGCGCCAGACGATGCCGGTCATGGTCAGCGACACCGCCCAGGGCAGCATGATGATGATGCGCGCCAAGGTCCGGCCGTAGAACTTCTCGTTCAGGATCAGCGCGATCGGCACCGAGAGCAGCACCGTGCCGCCGACGACGAACACCGTCCACACAAGTGTGCGGATCAGGCAGCCGATGAAGAGCTGGTGTGAGAACAGCCGCTGGTAGTTGGCGAAATCGTTGAAAGCCGCCGTCTTGCCGAACCGATTGACCGCGTGAACCGACATGTTGGCCATGTCGTAGATCGGATAACCGATGATCCAGAAGGCGAACAGGATGGAAGGGAGGATGAGAAGATAGGGCGCGCTGGCGCGCCCTATCTTGCCGTTGGAGGACGCCGAGACGCGGCTTTTCGCGCGTCCGACGCCCGCCTCGGGTGCCTTGCCGGCGTTACTGCTGGATAAGGCCATCGATCGTCGCCGCGGCTTCCTGCAGGGCGGCTTCCGGCTGGGCCTGACCGATATAGACCTTCTGCAGCGAAGCGATCACCGCGTCGACCATCTGCTCCCAGTTCGCCACCGGCGGGGCGAAACGGGCATAGGGCAGCATGTCGGTGAAGGCCTTGAGCTGCGGGTCATTGGCGAAGACGGGCGCAGCGGCCTCTTCCTTCATGACCGGCAGGAAGCCTTCCTTGGTCGAGAACTCGATGCGCCATTTCGGGCTGAAGGCCGTTTCCGTCAGGAACTTCATGGCGAGTTCCTTGTTCTTGCTCGACTTGAAGACCATCAGCGTGTCGGTGACGCCATAGGTCGCCTTGGTGGTGCCCTCGGGGATCGACGACAGGCCGTAGTTCAGCGTCGGGGCGTCGGTCTTGATCTGGCCGCGCAGCCACGGGCCGGTCAGGATCATGCCGATGCGGCCCTGCTTGAACAGGCGCTCGATGTCCTGGCGGTTCAAGCCGCTCGGATCGGGCTCGGTCAGGCCCTCGTCGATCATCGACTTGTAGAGGGTCAGCGCCTTCACCGCCTCGGGGCTGGCGACGCCGGACTTGCCGTCCTTGATGATGTCGCCGCCATGGCTCCAGAGCGAATAGTACCAGTAGGCGTCGGTCTCGATTTCCTTGCCCTGCAGCGCAAAGCCATAAGCGTCCGAACCGAGCGCCTTGATCTTCTTCGCCGTGTCGACGACGCCGTCCCAGGTGGTCGGCGGCTCGTTGACGCCAGCCTTGGCCAGCAGGTCCTTGTTGTAATACATGGCGCGCGCCGAAGCGGCGACCGGCAGGCCGTACATCTTGCCGTCGAAGGTCGAGGGCGAGAGGAAGGCGTCGATGAAGCCGCCCTTGAATTCCGGCGTCATGTAGCCGTCGAGCGGCTCGGCGATGTCGTTCTTGACGTAATCGACCAGCCAGCGCGTGCCGATCATCGAGATGTCCGGCTCGGTGCCGCCGGCGATGTCGGTGGTCAGGCGCTGCTGGAGGTTATCCCACTGGATGACCTCGATCTTGACCTCGTCGCCCGGATGCTTGGCCATGAAATCCTTGGCCATGCCTTCGAACAATTCCTGGGTCGCGGCGCTGTAATAGCCGAGCACGACGCGGATGGTCTCTGCCTGCGCGCCAGTCGACGCGCCGAGCATGACGGCTGCGCCCGCCAGAAGACCGAGAACCCTGCTTTTCTTGATTTGGTACATTCAGCTGATCCTGCCGTATTCACATTGTGAATCTTGAACGAACTAGGTAGAGGCTCATGTAACCTTACATTCCACAGCGGACGGCCGGCGCTATTGTTTTGTTTCCCCGCGCAACCGTCCCTGCAGAATGAAACGTCATCCCCTCGGGATGACCTCGCGGCGAAGTCCCGCTTCGCCGACGATTGACGAGCCGAAGATGCGGCCCGTGCGGTAGCCTACCCCTCCTCTGCTTCCCCCGGACGAGCCGGGCATGCACTTACCGGCGCGGGAAAGAACGTGTCCCTGGGGCCTCCAAGGCATCCGCCGAAGGCCGCTCCCGCGTCTGGTTCTCGATCATGTGTCGCCCGGACGGTTTCTGCCAAGCGATTTCTTTCTTCTTGGCAGAGACGATGAAAAATGCCCGATAGACCGGCGCTCGCTGAGAATTATTTGTTCAGCAAAACTAAATCCGGGCAGCGTCTGCCGTTGATCTAGCCGCCCGCGGCCGGCGCGGCCGGAAGGCGCGCCGGCGGTCCGCCCGCTCAGTTCGAATGCCACCAGCGGCCGGCGACGACGACGCCATCGGCCACGATTCGCTCCTTCGCAGCGATGATCCCGCCGCGCGAATCCTCGAGCGGGAAGCTGCCCTCGCGGATCGAGAGGATGCTGGCGTCGCCGGGGTTGCCCGGCTTCAGCGTGCCGAGCTCGGGCCGGCCGAGCGCCCTGGCGGCATTGAGGGTCGAGGCGGCGATCACCTCGCCGAGCGGCATGCCGAGATGGAGGAATTTCGACAGCGTCGTCACCTGGTCGAACGCCGGCCCGTTGATGCAGAGCGCATGGACGTCGGAGGAAATCGTGTCCGGCGCGAAGCCCTGGTCGAGCATGGCGCGCGCCGTCTTCCACGAGAACGATCCCATGCCGTGGCCGATGTCGAAGATCACGCCGCGCTCGCGCGCCGCGATCACTTCCGGCTTGATCGCGCCCCTGCCGGTGATCGGCGCGTTCGGGAACGGACGGAAGCAGTGGGTCAGCACGTCGCCCGGCCGGAGCCGGTCGACGACGGCTTCATAGGAAGGCGGTGGCTCGTCGATATGCACCATCATCGGCATGCCGAGTTCGTCGGAGACCTGCAGCGCGATGTCGAGCGGCGCGATGCCGCTGTCGCCGCTGGCATGACGGCCGATTCGCACCTTGATGCCGACGACGACGTCGCGATTGGCGTCCGCCACCTCGACCGCGTCCTGCGCCGCCATCAGGCGCATGTCGTGGCTCTCGCCGACCATGATGCGGTTGGAGAAGGCATAGATGCCGGCAAAAGAAACATGCAGGTAGGCGAGGATGCGCACCGCGCTCGGCTCGATCACATGCTTGCGGAAGCCCGGAAAGTTGCCAGGACCGGCGCTGCCGGTGTCGACGGACGTCGTCACCGCGCTCTGCCGCGCGTAGTCCTCGGCATCGACGCCGAGCGAGGTGCCGCCCCAGTAGACATGGGTGTGCAGGTCGATCAGGCCTGGCGGGACGATCTTGCCGGCGACATCGCGCCGGTCGACGCGGACAGCGGCGAGATTGTCGCCGATCGCCGCCACCTTGCCGTCGGCGAAGGCGACGTCGGTGATGCGGTCGATCCCCTGCGACGGGTCGATGACGCGGCCATTCGCCAGGATGAGATCAAACGCCACGGCGTGCACCCTCCGCAAGCGCCATCTCCCCGCCTGTCGCCGCCGACTGCCTGGCCGTCATGATCCGGATTCCCCGATTGCCCCGATGCACTGACGATTGCACAGCCGATGCGGATGCGGAAGCCTCGTCGAACAGGCGGCGCAGGCCTGCCGGTGTCGCCCGAGGGCGGGGCGAGCGTCAGACGCTGCCCCGGCCCCCGATCCGGCATCTCCCCCCGAAAACACCGGAACAGCGCGCCTTTTCAGGGGCGCGCGGGCTTGGCCGGCTACGGACGCTCACAAAGAAGGAACTGTCCCGCACCGGCGGATCGCAAACACATCGTCGACCCGGGCGACGGCGCGCGCAGAATGGTCGGAGTTGGCCACGCGTGCAACATCATTCCTTCGTAAGGCATTTAATCCATGCCGTGACGGAATGACCGGCCGCCGGTTGTTCACACGAAATAGGAAGTCGGCGAAACGACGTGGGTGGCGCGGAAGGCAGCGAGACGCTCGGCCGCCTTCTCGCTCGAGGCCAGCAGATGCGCCTTCAGGAGATGCTTGGCGGCGGCGACATCGCGCCGGCCGATCGCCTGCATGATCTCCAGATGCTCCTCCATGAACGAATCAAAGAAGGGCTGGCGCTGCAGCGCCACCTGGAAATGCTTGCCGGAAACGAGGATGCAGCGGGTGCGCTTCAGCGCCTCGACGATCTCGGGATTGCGGCCATAGGAGAGGCAGCCGATATGCAGTTCCTCCTCCAGCACGTCGAGTTCGGCGATGCCGGCGTCGCCGGCGTGATGGATGCCGTCCTCGAGCCGGCCGGCCATCGCCGAAAGCACCGAAGGCGGGATCGCGCCGACCGCGGTTTCGAGCGCCGCCGGTTCGAGCAGGATGCGCAGGTCGTAGAGGTCCTGGAAGCGCGCCTCGTCGAGCGGGATGATCCACCAGTGCGATTTCTCGCCCTTGGCGACGATGCCGACCTGCTGCGCATGGATCAGCAGGTCGCGCGCCACCGTGCGGCCGACGTCGAAATGGCGCGCCAGCGCCAGCTCGTTGACGCGGAAGCGGCCGAAGACGGAGCGCAGGATCACCTCGCGCTCGAAATCGTAATAGAGCGACTGCCAGGCGAAATGCTTGGCGGCCGGCATGGCGGCGGCGTCGAGATCGAACATCTCGGCCGTGATCTTCAGCCGCTTCGGTTCGCCCGTCGCGCCGACCAGCAGGCCGCGACCGTCGAAGCGGCGAAGCAGCCCCTCCTCCTCCAGTTGGGCCAGCGCCTGCTTCACCGGCGAGCGGCTGGACCCAAAGATCGACGCGAGCGGCCCTTCGAGCAGCACCGCCCCTTGCGGCAGGCTGCCGCTCTCGATGCCGAGCCTGAGCCGCTCGGCGATCGAGGCATAGGCGGGGGTGCGGTCCACGCCGCCCCCGCCCGCATTCCGTCCGTTTCGCGCGACCTTCAGGTCACCGCGCCGATTTGCCATGGCACGAACTCATTGTCCCCAAACCCGAACTCTTCGCTGAGGGTATACTGTCCCGACGCGGTGGCGATGACGGCTTCGAAGATGCGCTGACCGGCCGCCTCGATCGTATCCTCGCCCGTGACGATGCCGCCGCAGTTGACGTCCATGTCATCCTGCATGTGCTCGTACATCTCGCTGTTGGTGGCAACCTTGATGCACGGCGCAGGCTTGAACCCGGAGACGGAACCGCGACCCGTCGTGAAGACGATGACGTTGCAGCCGCCCGCGACCTGCCCCGTCACCGCGACGGGATCGTAGCCGGGCGTATCCATAAAGACAAACCCGCTCTGGTTGATCGGCTCGGCATATTCATAGACCGCCTCGAGCGGCATGGTGCCGCCCTTGGCGACGGCGCCGAGCGACTTTTCCAGGATGGTGGTCAGGCCGCCCGCCTTGTTGCCATGCGAGGGATTGTTGTTGAGTTCGGCGCCGTTGCGCTCGGTGTAGTCGCGCCACCAGTCGATCCGGTCCATCAGCTTCTGCGCCACGGCCGGGGTGACGGCGCGGCGGGTCAAGAGGTGCTCGGCGCCGTAGATCTCCGGCGTCTCGCTCAGCACGGCGGTGCCGCCGTGGCGGACGATCAGGTCGGCAGCGTAGCCGAGCGCCGGATTGGCCGAAATGCCGGAATAGCCGTCCGAGCCGCCGCATTGCAGCGCCAGCTTCAGCCCCGAAAGCGGCACGGTGGTGCGCCTGGCGGCGTTGGCGATCGGCAGCATCTCGCGGATGATCTCGGAGGCGATCTCGACCGTCTTGCGCGCGCCGCCGAGGCGCTGGATCGTCATGGTGCGCAGCAGCGGCCCCTCCTCCAGACCAAAGCGCTCGAGGATCGGCTCGATCTGGTTGGTCTCGCAGCCGAGCCCGATCATCAGGATGCCGGCGAAGTTCGGGTGCTTGGCATAGCCGCTCAGCGTGCGGGTCAGGTAGGTGTAGCCCTCGGCCTTGGTCGAGATGGCGCAGCCCGTGCCGTGCGTCAGCGCGACGACGCCGTCGACATTCTCGAACGCGTCGAGCGCGCCGCCGCGATTGAAGGCGTCGGCGATGGCGCGCGACACCGTCGCCGAGCAGTTCACCGAGGTGATGATGCCGATATAGTTGCGGGTGCCGACCTGGCCGTCGGCGCGGACATAGCCCTCGAACGTCCGCCGCTCCGCTTCCGGCAGCAGCGGCGTCGGCCGCGCGTCGGCGGCGAAATCATGCGTCACGTCGCTGTCCTGCATGGCGAGATTGTGCAGGTGCACGTGGTCGCCCGGCTGGATGGCGGCGCTCGCCGTGCCGATCACCTGGCCATATTTCAGCACCGGGTCGCCGGCCTCGATCGGCTGGGTGGCGATCTTGTGGCCGGAGGGAATCTCGTCCCGCGCCACGACATTGCTGCCGGCGAGCACGGTGCCGGCGGGAATGACCGCGCGCGCCACACTCACATTGTCTTGCGGATTGAGCTGGATCGCAGGGGATGACGGCGTCGGCAGCGACATGATCATTTCCGTTAAAATGGTTATTGCGTGCATCAATCAATCATGTTAGACCTGCTCTAGTCAACAGAAAAACAACAATAATATTCCGGATATGGGAGCACTGTCGGCACGCCTGTGCCGCCAGAGATCGGATCTTCACGTAGATCTCGATCCAGGACGCACCAGTTCCAAACTTAAATTCCAGATATACGGGTCCGTTTCGATGCCTCATCGTTACGGAATGTGCGGGGTTGCGCCTTGTCATATGAGTTCGATTTCTCGTTCCTGAACGACTATCTGCCGGATCTGTGGCATGGAATCTGGCTGACGCTGGGAATGACCGTCGTTTCGATCGTTCCCGGCTTCGCGCTCGGCACCGGCTGCGCCATCGGCCGGCTTTATGGGCCGCCCTGGGTGCAGCGGATCGTGACCATCTATGTCGAGGGCATCCGCAACACGCCGCTGATCATCCAGGTGTTCTGGCTGTTCTTCGGCCTCGCCGTGCTGCAGGTGCGGGTCGGGCCGTTCCCGGCCGCCGTGATCGCGCTCGTCATCAATGTCGGCGCCTATACGGCCGAGATCATGCGCGCCGGCTTCCAGAGCATTCCGAAGGGCCAGATCGAGGCGGCGGCCTGCCTGGCGCTGAAGCCGAGCCAGAGCCTGTGGTCGGTGCAGCTGCCGCAGGCGGTCGAGCGGGTCTACCCGGCGCTTGTCAGCCAGTTCGTGCTGATGATGCTCGCCACCTCGATCATGTCGCAGATCTCGGCCGAGGAACTGACCGGCGTCGCCTACATGATCCAGTCCTTCACCTTCCGCGGCTTCGAGGTCTACCTCGTCATCGCCGGCGTCTACCTGGTGATGGCCTGCCTGCTGCGGCTGACGCTGCTCGGCGTCGCCCAGGTCTCCTTCCCCCGCAAGCGCCGGCTAGGCACGCCGCTCTGATGCGCGCCGCCCCTTTCCGCATACCCCTTCCCGCGACGCACGGATCACGCCCATGTTCGGACTGACCATCGAGCAGCTCGCCTTCATCTTCCGCGGCGCCGGCTGGACCATCGTCCTGTCGCTGCTCGGCTTCGTCGGCGGCACCATCGTCGGCCTGCCGGTGGCGCTGGCGCGCGCCTCGCGCCGCCGCGACCTCCGGCTGGTCTCGGCCGCCTTCGTCCAGCTGGTGCAGGGCATCCCGCTGCCGGTCATCATGTTCGTCGTCTATTTCGGCATCTCGATCGGCGGATATGACGTGCCGGCGCTGATCGCCGCCGGCGCGGCGATGACGCTCTATTCCAGCGCCTATCTCGGCGAGATCTGGCGCGGCTGCATCCAGGCGGTGCCGAAGACGCAATGGGAAGCGGGCGAGTGCCTGGCGCTGACCAACACGCAGCGCTTCGTCTACGTGATCCTGCCGCAGGCGATGCGCATCGCCGTGCCGCCGACGGTCGGCTTCCTGGTCCAGATCGTCAAGAACACGTCCTACGCGGTGGTGATCGGCTTCTTCGACCTCACCTACTCGGCCAAGGTCATCAACAACTCGACCTTCATGCCGTTCACCGTCTTCACCATCGCCGCGCTGATCTATTTCGCCATCTGCTTCCCGATGTCGGTCATGGCGCGCCGGTTCGAGCGCCGGCTGAACCGGAGCTGAGGAGAGCCTCATGAACATCGCCGCCCCTTCGACGAAACATGCGACCGAGATCCCGAGCATGACCCGATCCAACGTCCCCCTCGTGCGCTTCCACGGCGTGCGCAAGAGCTTCGGCGAACTGGAAGTGCTGAAGGGGATCGACCTGGAAGTCGCCCCCGGCGAGGTGGTGGCGCTGATCGGCCGCTCCGGCTCCGGCAAGAGCACGGCGCTGCGCTGCGTCAACGGGCTGGAGCGGATCAATGCCGGCGAACTGACGGTCTGCGACCGCGAGCTGCATGGCGGCAAGGTCGACCTGCGCGAGCTGCGCCAGGACGTCGGCATCGTGTTCCAGAGCTACAATCTGTTCCCGCACCTGACCGTCGAGCAGAACGTCACGCTCGCCCCGCGCAAGGTGCACAAGATCGGCGCCGGCGAGGCGCGCGACCTCGCCGCCCGCGTGCTGGCGCAGGTCGGCCTCTCCGACAAGGCGCAGAACTATCCCGAGCAGCTTTCGGGCGGCCAGCAGCAGCGCGTCGCCATCGCCCGCTCGCTCGCCATGCGCCCCAAGCTGATCCTGTTCGACGAGGTGACGTCGGCGCTCGACCCGGAACTGACCGGCGAGGTGCTGCGCGTCATCGAGAAGCTCGCATCCGAGGGCATGACGATGATGCTCGTCACCCACGAGATGGCCTTCGCCCGCTCGGTCGCCGACCAGGTGGTGTTCATGCACCAGGGCCGGGTCTGGGAGACCGGAACCGGCGACATGCTCGCCAATCCGCAAACGCCGGAGCTGCGCCAGTTCGTCGGCAGCGGCCTCTGACCGGCGCCCCGGCGCCGGCACGATTTCTACCCAGTGGAGGAAGACCCATGAACATGAAACGTCTCGTCGGCGGCGTCGCCCTGACCTTCGCGCTCTGCGCCGGCGCGGTCTCGGCCCATGCCGACACGCCCGAGCAGATCAAGGCGCGCGGCACGCTGCGCGTCGCCGTCGACATCAGCCATCCGCCCTACGGCATGCTCGACCCGCAGGCGAAGGCGATCGGCTCGGACATCGAGACGGCGCAGTTGCTCGCCGACGATCTCGGCGTGAAGCTCGAAGTCGTGCCGGTCTCGGGCGCCAACCGCGTGCCGTTCCTGCTCGCCAACAAGGCGGACATCGTCATCGCCTCCTTCTCGATCACCGAGGAGCGCAAGAAGGTCGTCAATTATTCCAAGCCGTACGGCGTGGTTCCGGTCGTCGTCTCGGCGCCGAAATCGGCCACGCTCGCCTCGACCGCCGACCTCGCCGGCAAGAACGTCGCCGTGGCGCGCGGCACCACCGCCGACATCGAGCTGACGCGCGCCGTCAAGGAAGCCGGCGCCGCCGCCAACATCGTCCGCTACGAGGACGAGGCGACCGCCAACACCGCCATCGCCACCGGCCAGCAGGACGTCCTCGCCGCCGCGCTCTCGACCGCCAATTCGGTCGCCGAGCAGAGCCCCGACAAGAACCTCGAGGTCAAGCTGACGCTCGCCGCCTACCCGATGGCGGTCGGCCTGCGCAAGAACGATCCCGAGCTCAAGGCCTGGATCGACGAATGGGTCGGCGCCAATCTGAAGAACGGCAAGCTGAACCAGATCTACGTCAAGTACTTCAACCAGAACCTGCCGGAATCCATCCCGGAATAAAGAGGCGATGCGGAGGGGCAAGCGCCCCTCCGCATTGATCCGGAGCGCAGCCGGCCGCCCGCGTCGCCGGCTGCCCACAGCAAGACAAACAGAGACAGCGACCATGACCCAGACCGGAGAGATCACCGGCACGACCCGCGTGCTCGGCATCCTTGCCGACCCGATCGCGCATGTGAAGGCGCCGCCCGGCATCAACCGCATCGCCCGCGCGCGCGGCCGCGACGCCGTCATGGTCCCCTTCCAGGTCGCCCCCGGCGATCTCGCGGCCTTCGCCGACGCGCTGCGCACGCTGAAGAGCTTCGACGGCGCCATCGTCACCGTGCCGCACAAGGGACCGATGGCCGCGCTC
>JAFKJZ010000332.1:0-3782 GCA_017305815.1 Hyphomicrobiales bacterium | reverse complement strand
GATGGCCGCGCTCTGCGACGCGATCAGCCCGAGCGCGCGCGCCATCGGCGCCATCAACGTGATCCGCCGCGAGCCGGACGGCCGGCTGGTCGGCGACATGCTCGACGGCCACGGCTTCGTCGCCGGGCTGGCGGTCGCCGGCATTTCGACCGAGGGCCGCAGCGCCTATCTGGCCGGCGCGGGCGGCGCCGCCAACGCCATCGCTTTCGCACTCGTCGCCGGCGGCGTCGCGAGGCTGACGATCGCCAACCGCACCCGCGCCAAGGCCGAGGCGCTGCGCGAGCGCATCCTGACGCTGCACCCGCAGGCGACCATCGTCGTCGGCGACGACGACCCGAGCGGCCATGACCTTGTCGTCAACGGCACCTCGCTCGGCATGAGGCCGGACGATGCCGCGCCGCTCGACACGACACGGCTGACCGCGGACATGATCGTCGCCGAAGTGATCATGCAGCCGGTGATGACGCCGCTCCTGCAGTCGGCCGAGGCGGCCGGCAGCCGGATCCATCTCGGCAAGCCGATGCTCGACCAGCAGCTCGAGCTGATGGCCGATTTCCTGGGGCTGTGAGGCGCGGGCTGGCTGGGACGCTAGCGGGCGGGCGAGCGCCGGACGATCGGCGGCCGCTCCTCGAAATAATCGGGATATTGCTCGCGTATGCTGTCGAGGCGCGGCAGCAGGTCGCGAACATGCACGCGCATCGCCTCGCGCGCGTCCTCCGGGCGATGCTCGCAGATCGCCTCGACCACCGTCGTATGCTGGGCGACGACCCGCCGCGACGTGTCGAGCTCGGGCAGCGTCAGGTAGCGCACGCGGTCGAGATGGCCGCGCGCCTGCTCGACCGGACGGCCGAGACCGCGCAGGCCAGCCATCTCGCAGATCAGCCGGTGGGTCTCCTCGTCGAGCAAGTGGAATTCCGGCCATTTCTCCGCCTGCAGCGACGCGGCATGGCGCGCCAGCACGGCGCGCAGGCGGATGATGCCGTCCTCGTCGATGATGCGCGCCGCCCGTTCCGCCGTGGCGCATTCGATCGCCTCGCGAAGGAACTGCGCTTCCAGCAGCGCCTCCATCCGGATCGGCGCGATCACGGTGGTAAGCTGCGGATAGCTGATCAGCAGCCCCTCCTCCGCCAGGCGGATGAACGCTTCGCGCACTGGCGTCCGGCTGATCGAGAGCCGGTTGGCCACATCCTGCTCGGATATGGGCCGATTGGGCTTCAGCTCGAGCGAGATGATCGCCCGTCGCAAAAGTGCATAGACCTGAAGTGATGCCCGCCGTTCCCGACTGAGACTGGCGTCATCGAGAATCGCTCCGAGCGACTGGTTTGCCAATTCCATCTGCGTCCCGCCCTAATTTTTTTATTCGGCTTTTCGCGTCCCCGCCTGGCTGGATACGACGAATCTTAGAATGAAACCAAACGTTTCCGCCGTTCCTGCCGCAGAGGCATGCCGATTGTGCCCGCATATTGTCAATGTCAGTGGACTAGAATACTAGTGCCGAGACGCACAAAGAGGCAAACAGCGGCCCAATTGGCAGCCGGATCCGAGCGGTCCGGAGGTCATGGCAGAGGTCAGGCTGCGCGAAAATTCGCGGCGGCCGATCCGGTGGCTCTTCAACGCCCGCGCGCACCGGTCCCGGCCGGAGCATCCAACTCATGCCTCCGGGAGGAGGTCTTTGACCAAGGCGATGGAATGAACACCACACATCCTATGGCTCTCGCGACGGAGCGCCCGGTCCAGAACCGGGCATCGATCGGGACCCTTACGAACCCGACCATGTCGGATTGCCACAGCCAGGTGGTGTTGCGGTCGCGGCCGGAGGGGAATATGCCGCCTTCGACCGACCCGGCCGCTGCCGTGCCATGACGCGCCTCGCCATGACGCGCCACGCCGCCTCGACGATCCGCGCCCCGTAGCTGCCAGCCGCCGCTCCGCGCGATCTCGCCCTCCTACAGAGCCCACCAACAGCAGGCGACGGGATGATCTCATACTCGTTTGACTTCTCATTTCTCCTGGACACCTGGCCCGCCTTCCTGCGCGGCGCCTGGCAGACGATCCTGCTCGCGGGAGCGTCGATCGCCATCGGCTTCGTCGTCGCCCTGGTCTGCGCCATCATCCGTTCCGGCAAGAACAAGTGGGCGTCTGCGCTCGTCGGCGCCTATGTCGAGGTGATCCGCAACACGCCCCTGCTGGTCCAGATCTTCATCGTCTATTTCGGCCTGCCCAGCCTCGGGCTGCGGCTTTCGGCCGAGACCGCCGCCGTGATCGCGCTGGTGATCAACACCGGCGCCTATGGCAGCGAGATCATCCGCGCCGGCATCGAGTCGATCGCCAAGGGCCAGCTCGAGGCGGCGGAATGCCTCGGCCTCAACAAGCTGCAGGTCTACTGGCACATCATCCTGATCCCGGCCGTCGAGCGCGTCTATCCGGCGCTGTCGAGCCAGTTCGTGCTGCTGATGCTGTCCTCCTCGATCACCTCGCAGATCTCCGCGCAGGAGCTGACCGCCGAGGCGAACATGATCCAGTCGGAGACGTTCCGCTCGTTCGAGGTCTACCTGATCGTCGCGGCCGTCTATCTCGCCCTCTCCGTCCTCTTCCGCGTCGTCCTCTGGGCCATCGGCGAAGTCGCCTTCGTCCGCCGCCGCAAGCTGCGCACATGAGGTGAGGTGAAGTCATGATCACGTTCTCCACCACCCATCTCATCTACCTCATCGAGGCGGCGCGCTGGACGCTGCTGCTGTCGGTGATCGCCTTCATCGGCGGCGGCATCGTCGGCCTGGCGCTGGCGCTCGGCCGCGTCTCGCAGTTGAAGTGGCTGCGCTGGATCTCGGCCGCCTACATCCAGATCATCCAGGGCACGCCGCTGCTGGTGGTGCTGTTCCTGGCCTATTTCGGCCTGTCGATCCTCGGTCTCGATATTCCGCCGATCGTCGCCGCCGGCCTGTCGCTGACGCTCTACACCTCCGCCTTCCTCGGCGAGATCTGGCGCGGCTGCATCCTGTCGGTGCCGAAGACGCAGTGGGAAGCCTCCAACTGCATCGGCCTCAACCGCATGCAGCAGTATCGCTACGTGATCCTGCCGCAGGCCTCGCGCATCGCCATCCCGCCGACCGTCGGCTTCATGGTGCAGATCATCAAGAACACGTCGATCACCTCGATCATCGGCTTCGTCGAACTCGCGCGCGCCGGACAGATCGTCAACAACTCGACGTTCGAGCCGTTCATCACCTTCGTCTTCGTGGCGATCATCTATTTCGCCATGTGCTACCCCCTCTCCCTCGCCAGCAGACATTTCGAAAGGAAGCTCAATGTCGGTAAGTGAAGCAGCCGGCACGCGTCCCCGGAACGAAGCCGTTCCGGTCGCCGAGCCGATCATCGTCGTCGACAACGTCTCCAAGAGCTTCGGCCCGCTCCAGGTGCTGCATGGCGTCTCGCTCACCATCGAGCGCGGCACCATGGTCGCCATCGTCGGCCGCTCCGGCTCGGGCAAGAGCACGCTCCTGCGCTGCATGAACGCGCTGGAAGAGATCAATGGCGGCACCATCCAGGTATGCGGCAACCGCGTCGCCATGGACGACCGCGCCTCGGTCAAGCGCCTGCGCTCCGAAGTCGGCATGGTGTTCCAGAGCTACAACCTGTTCCCGCACCTGACCGTGCTGCGGAACATCACGCTGGCGCTGACGGTCGTGCAGAAGAAGTCGCGCGCCGACGCCGACGCGATCGCCCACAAGGTGCTCGGCCTGGTCGGCCTCGCCGACAAGGCGGAAGCCTATCCGGAACAGCTC
>JAFKJZ010000125.1 GCA_017305815.1 Hyphomicrobiales bacterium | reverse complement strand
GTTCAGGCTTGGCCGGAGAGATCGCATCCCCTCACCCGCCGGCCTGCGGCCGTCGACCTCTCCCGCTGGGAGAGGTGAGAACGGTCCCCTGACCGGCCCCCTATTTCGCCTCGGCGACCGAACCCTTCTCGACCCAGCCATCGACCGTCGCCGTATCAAATCCGAACTCGCCGAGAATCTCGCGCGAGTGCTCGCCGATGCGCGGCGCCGGGCGCTCGATTTCGGCCGGCGTCTTCGACATCTTCACCGCCGGCGCCACCACCTTCACCGTGCCGGCGGTCGGGTGCTCGTAGCTCGTGATCGCGCCGATATGCTTGACCTGCGGGTCCTGCTCGGCCTGCAGATGCGTCTTCACCTCGCCGCACCAGATGTCGACGGCGAGCAGCGCCTGCATCAGCTCCGCCGTCGTCCAGCCCTTGGTCAGCGCCGCGAGCTTGCCCCAGATCTCGTCGCGCTTGTCGAACAGGTCCTTCGGGTTGTCGTAGACGAGCAGGCTGTCGTCGCCGAGCACGCCAACGAAGCGCTTGAACGGGCTCATCGCCACCGTCACCCAGCCGTCCAGGGTCGGATAGACGCCGAAGGGCGCATCCATGCCGGGATGGCCGATGCCGGATTTCGGGCGTACGAAGTCCTGCTGGAAGTTCATCGCCATCAGCATTTCCTGGCCCTGATGGGCGAGCATAGCCGACAGCAGGTCGACCTTGATCTCCTGCCCCTCGCCGGAGCGCTCGCGCCAGTAGAGCGCGGAAAGAATGCCATAGACCATGTTCATGGCGCCGACCTGGTCGGAGAAGCCGGAGCCGACGGGAACCGGCGGGCCGTCGCCGCGGCCGGTCGCCGCCGCGATGCCGGTCAGGCCCTGGATCAGCATGTCCTGGCCGGGACGCGCGAGATACGGGCCGCTGTCGCCATAGCCGGAGCCCGAGCAATAGATGATGCGCGGGTTGACCCTGGCGAAATCGGCATAGCCGAAGCCGAGCCGCTCCAGCACGCCGGGGCGGAAATTCTGCACCACGACATCGGCCGTCTCGGCGATCTTGTAGAGGATCTCCTTCGCTTCCGGCGCCTTCAGGTCCAGCGCCAGCGACCGCTTGTTGCGGTTCCAGGCGAGGAAGTTCGGGCTCTCCGTGCCGCCGACCCAGCGATTGTTGAAGGTCAACGTGCGGAACAGGTCGCCCTGCCCCGGCCGCTCGACCTTGATGACGTTCGCGCCCATGTCGGCGAGCAGCTGGGTGGCGAAGGGGCCCTGCAGGAGATGGCTGAGATCCAGGACGGTAACGTCCTGCAGAGCCTTGGCGGCGGTCATGGTCGGTTCCTCACACTGGTCGTTTGGCCGCCCGCCCGGCGGACGGCCAGGGTTAGTCGGTCGCGATCGCCGAGCGGCGCCAGAGCGGCGTGCCGGACGTGTCCGTTTCGATCTTCGTGACGTGCCAGCGGCCGAGATTGGCCGTGAACATCCGCGCCCCGTCGAAGGCGATATTGGTCGGATGGGCGAGGACGTGCGCGGTCGCGTCCTCGACATAGACCTCGGCCGCGCCGCCGCCCGGCGCGACGCGCAGCACGCGCGACGGCTCGTAGCAGCTGACGAACAGCGCGCCGCGATCGTCGAAGGCGAGCCCGTCCGGAAGGCCGGGCAGATCGTCCGAGAAAGTCGTCGCGGCGCCGGCGGACCCCTCCGCCTTGATGACGATGCGGGTGACGCGGCGCGCGAACGTCTCGCACAGGAACAGCGCGTCGCCCTCCGGCGAGAGCGCCATGCCGTTGGCATGGTCGAACGGCCCGCCATGCCAGACGGCGCCCACGCCGCTGTCGAGATCATAGGACCAGATCGACGGCCCCGGATCGCTCGGCGCGCGCGTGTCCGAAACATAGAGCCGGCCGCGCGCCCGATCGACCACGGCATAGTTCGGAACCTGGATGCCGGGCGCCGTAAATCGCTTCAGCGAACGGTCGGCGAGATCCAGACGGAACACCGCGCTATGCCGGGAATCGCAGGCGAACAGGGCCCGGTCGCCGTCAAAGGCGAGGCCGAGCAGGAAGCCGCCCGTCGAGGCGACCTCTTCGATGGCGGACCCGTCCGGCGCGATGCGCAGGATCTGGCCGTTCTCGCTGCCGACCCAGATCCAGCCATCCGGCCCGACCGCGATCCCTTCGGGATGCTGCAGGCGGGGGCTGGAAAAGATCCCGTCGAACAGCACGCTGGCGCGGTCGGCCGGCAGGACTGTCGCCCCGCCGGTCGAGAAGGCGTGCTGGATGGCTGCCGCCGACATCAGGCGCCCCGCGCCAGGAATTGGGCGTCATAGGGCACCGTCGCCTTGCCGCCGGCATCGTCGGTCAGCACCAGTTCGGCTGCCCCCTCCACGACCGAGGCGACCCGGCTCCAGCCCGCGGGCAGCGCCACGCCGCCGATGACGTTGCGGACCTCCACCTCGCCGGCCGGGTCGAGCGTCAGCGCCGTCGGGATGCCCTCTTCCGTCCACGGATTGGGGCTGATCGACGCCTTGTGGCCATGGCCGGCATAGGTGCGGCCTTCCTCGAGGCCGAGCACGCCGACATGACGGCCGTTCCACGGCGCATAGTCGCGGCCGCCATTCGAGAACCACATCATGGTGATCGGATAGTCGGCCGGGTTCTTCAGCGTCAGGAAGATATCGCGCTTGTCCGGGCGGATGGCGGCGGCCCAGCCGAGCGGATTGTTCGGATCCTCGATCAGCGACAGGAAGTCCTCGTGCTTCGAGCCGAACGGATAGGCGGTCAAGTCCGCCGTGCCGCCATCGGCGCGCGGCGCCTTGGCGAGGTCGGTGAAGCGCGCGGGATAGGCGAGCAGCGAGCGGCCCTTGGCCGGATCGGGCTCGATCGCGGTCGCCGGCGTGGTGGCGAAGAGCTTGGGCGAGAAGGACAGCCGGCCGCCGCCGTCGAAGCGGGTCATGCCGTGATTGGCGACGGGAATCGCGCCCTCGCCGCCGATGAAGACATGGCGCTGATAGAGGAAGGGATGGCCGTCGCGAACGGTGAATTCCTTGATCAGCCGCGCGCCCAGCACACGCTTGTCGAGCTCGTAGCGCGCGACCTGGCCACCCTCGGGATGCGCCTCGACGCCGAGCAGCGTCCAGCGCGAATTGCCCGGCCAGCCGTGCGGCGGCGCCGGCTCGACATCGCTGGCGGAGAACGGCGCGCAGAAGAAGTCGCCGGAAAGGAAGCGGAGATTGGCGTCGAGGCTCTCGTCCTCGTAGATCGCCTTGTCGTCAACCCAGGGAGCCGTGTGCAGCGGCTCGATCGTCCGGCCGTCCTGCTCGGTCGCGAAGACGCGGACATGGCCGCCACGCAGGTCGAGCGTCGCCTTGACGCCCCTGGCCTCGATCGTATGGAAATCGCTTGGGTTCATTCCGCTTCCTTCCCTTGATGATTGCCGCGCGTCATTCGCCCCGGACGACGAGGCCGCCATCGACGCGCAGGATTTCTCCCGTGATGAAGGAAGCCCGATCGCTGGCCAGGAACAAGACCGCTTCGCCAACTTCCGGCGCTTCTCCAAAACGGCCGAGCGGATGGGCGTTGTTCCAGCTGGCGATCAGCCCCTGCGGATCGGGATGGGTGGCGAAGATCTTCTCGTTGAGCGGCGTCATGATCGTGCCGGGCGCCACCGCGTTGACGCGGATGCCGTGCGGGGCGAGGTCGATCGCCGCCTGCTGGGTCAGCGCGTTGATGCCGCCCTTCGCCGCCGCATAGGCCGCCCAGCCCTTGAAGCCGGCGAGCGATTGCACCGACGACATGTTGACGACGGCGCCCTTGCCGCGCTTGCGCATCTCGGGCACGCAGACGC
>JAFKJZ010000124.1 GCA_017305815.1 Hyphomicrobiales bacterium | reverse complement strand
GACGACATAGCCGGCGAGCTGCGGGCTAAGCAGCGTCACCTGGCCTTTGACATAGGCGTTGTTGGTCGTCTCGACCGACGAGCGGAAGGGGGGCAGCTGCCAGGCGTAGAGGACGATCAGCACGCCGAGGATGCCGACGGCGAGGGCGGCGAGCGTAATTCCGGATTTGAAGAACTGTTTGATCTGCATGATGTTGCGTCTCGGATCGTTCAGGCCTTGGCGGCGGCAGCCAGACGGCTGGCGCGCTTCGGCAGGTAGAGGGTGTGAAGCCCCAGCAGCACGAGGCAGGCGAGGGTGCTGTAGAAGATCAGGAGGAAGACATCCTGGTAGGCGAGGATGTTCGCCTCCTGGGTAGCGGCCTTGCCGAGCTGGACGACGCCCTCCGCGTTCTGGAGCGCGGTGTCGGGCAGCACCTTCGAGAAGGCCGCGCCATAGGTCTTGATGCGCTGGGCGACGAGCGGGTCCTGCAGCGACAGGTGCTCGGCGATGACGCTGGAATGGAACTTCTCGCGGATCGTCTGGAAAGTGCCGAGGATGGCGGAGGCAAGCACGCCGCCCATGCTCTGCGTTCCCAGGAACACGACGAGGAAGCTCAGGATGTAGGCCGGCCCGCCGGCGATCGCCCTGGCGAAGCCCGACATCAGCGCCGGCGGCAGGAACAGCGCGCCGGCGAAGGCGATCATCGCCTGGCTGACATAGAACTGCTCGGGCCGGGTCAGGTTGGTGACGTGCGAGTCCATCCAGGCGCCGGCGGCAATCAGCACCAGCGCGACGAAGTGCAGGACCGGGCCGTTCTTCGGCGTCATCACCAGCGCGGTGAAGACATAGCCGACGAGGGTGACAGCGAGGATCAGCGTGAATAGCGGGATCAGCTGGTCGTTCTGCAGGCCGAGCATGTTGAAGAAGCCGACCGCGCCCAGCGTCTGTTCGGAGAGCAGGAAGCGGAACAGCAGCAGAGAGCCGGTGATCGTCAGCATGTCATAGGAGAACATCCAGCGCAGGTTGATGATCGGCCGGGCGCGATGCAGCTCGATGATGACGAGCAGCGTGACGGCGGCGATGCCGGCGACGCTGAGCCAGCCGATCCATTCCGCGTCCATCCACCAGTAGAGCCGGCCGACGGAGAGAATGACGGCGATCGAGCCGAAGCCGAAGGCGATCAGCGGGAAGCTGATGAAATCCTCACGGTCGAAGATCTTCACGCGGGGCGGATGGGTGATCGGCAGCATGAAGATGACGGCGAGGCTCATCATCGCCAGGCCCGCCTCGAGCAGATAGAGGCCGTGCCAGTCGCCGATCTGCAGCAGGTCGGGCGAGATGACGCGGGCGAGCGGCGTGGCGAGCTGGCCGCCGAGCACGCCGAAGGCGATGCCGATCGTCAGCTTGCGGGCCGGCGGAAGCCATTCGAGCATGTAGTAGAAGGCGAGCGTCGACAGCGGCGCCGCGGCGATGCCCATGACGGCGCGCACCGCAATCGCCGAGCGCAGGTCGTTGGTGAACAGATGCGCGATCGTCACCAGCGCATAGATGATGAGGCCGATCTCGGCGAAGCGGCGCAGGCCGAACTGGGTGCGGACCTTGTAGAGGAACAGCGTGCCGGTGATGTTGGTCGCCATATAGGCGGCGGTCAGCCAGTTGATCTCGACCTGGGTCGCGTGCAGCGCGCCCTGCAGGCCCGTCAGGTTGGCGCTGACGAGGTTGAGGCCGAGGCCCTGGGTCAGGCCGAGCAGCACCGAGGCGCCGGCATAGATGGCGGCGCGCAGCGGCGGCATCGGCACGAAGGCGGGAGCCGCCGGCGCGACGGGCGCGACGGCGGCCGGGGCCGGGACGGGCGTGAGAAGCGGTTGCGGCGGCGCCGGGGCAAAGCCCTCTGGCCGCGGCGCCACGGCGATCGAATTGCTCATGATGCCGGTTCCAGATCCGCTTGCTTGGCGAGCGCCCGGCCGAGATTGTCCGAAAGCGCCATCAGCACCCGTTCGGCCACGTCGACGTCCTCGGGAGGAATACCCTCAAGCAGCCGGTCGCTCAGCATGTCGGTCATGCGCAGCACGCGCTCGCCGACGACCCGGCCTTCCTCCGTCAGCACGACGGATTTGGCGCGCCGGTCGCCGGGCATGGGCTGGCGCTGGACATGGCCGGACTGCTCCAGACCGTCGAGCAGCCGCACGATCGTCGGATGCTCGACTTCCAGCACATCGGTGAGTTCGGCCTGGGTCACGACATGCGGGGCCGAGACGAGGTGCAGCATCAGGCGACCACGCGCGAGTGTGAGGTCGAGCGTCTTCAGCTCGGCGTCGAAACACGTGCGCATGGCGCGGCTTGCCTGGGATAGCCGCCCCAGAAAGGTCTTGGGTCGATTTTCATAGCTTGCCATAATGGTCGCCTCGTACACTGTAGTTGCCTACATATATGGCGGGCGACATGACTTGTCGAGGACCATTCTGGAAATTTGCGGGGGATCGATCCGGGCGGCGTGGCGGGACCCTGTCCTGCCGGCCGTTGACAAGAGGGGGCGCGATGCGGGCAACTCGCTGCGATCAAACTATCGACCGAATTGTGGGCGAGGCTGATTCTCGTCACTTTGGTTCGTCCGCCCCCGGAAAGCGTATCTATGAGCAAGCTGTATTTCGACGCGACCCAGCCCCTGCGCTGGGGGCCCCATCCCCCGGTGGGTATTCCGCGCGTCGAGAGCGCTCTGATCCGGCAGGTGCTGCGCCGGAAGGATCTGAACGTCGTTTTCTTCCGGATCGAGAACGGCAAGGGCCGGATTTTGACCGCGACCGAGCTGCGCTATCTCGAGGCGCTGGTCGAGCGCCGCATTCCCTATATCGAAGGCTTCGGCAATTCGTCCTATTGGAAGCGCGTCCAGACCGTCTTCCGCGTGCTGCAGGCGAGCGGCGGCTCGGCCGGGCGCGAGCTCGATCGCGTCGCCGCCGGCTACCTGGCCGGCCGCGCCGAACGCAACGGCCTGCATTTCGGCCTTGCCAAGCTCGGCATCCGGATCTGCAAGCTCTTCCTCGGCATAGGCGCCGACAAGGGCGACAGCAGCTTTGATCCGCTTGCCGAACCAACGGCGCATTGCTTCCTGTCGAATATCGGTTCGCACGCGGTCGCCAGACATCGCTCGGCCGATGTCCCGGCCAACATCACGGCGATCCTGCACGACACGATCCCGCTCGACATGCCGCATCTCGTGCACAAGGGCCATGCCGTCTCGTTCGCGCGCGATTTCACGTGGATGCAGGAATGGTGCGACCTGCTCGTCTGCGTGTCGGACTATTCGGCACGGACGGCCTGCCGGAGCCTGGACGCCGAGGCCGGCAACGGCCACCGGCCCGAGATCGCGGTTAACCCGCTCGGCTCTTTCCTCCGCGAGGGGCTGGATCGGCCGGCCGAGCCGGTCGCCGCGCTCGTCGGCAGCTCCTTCGCCGTCTATTGCTCGACGATCGAGATCCGCAAGAATCACATCACGCTGCTGCGCGCCTGGCACAGCCTGATGCCGCTGCTCGGCGACCGGCTGCCGACGCTGGTGCTGTGCGGCCGCTGGGGCTGGATGGTCGAGGAAGTCGAGAAGTTTCTCGCCGACCACCCGGAACTCGCGACCAGGGTGTCGTTCCTCTCCGGCATCAGCGATCCGCAGCTCGCCTGGCTCTACAAGAATGCGCGCTTCGGCCTGTTTCCGTCGCTGGCCGAAGGCTGGGGGCTTGGCGCTGCCGAGTGTCTCGATTTCGGCCTGCCGGTGCTGATCTCCGACGCGCCGGCGCTGAGCGAGGCGACGCAGGGCCTGATGCCGGTCATTTCCGCTGACGACCTCGACGGCT
>JAFKJZ010000123.1 GCA_017305815.1 Hyphomicrobiales bacterium | reverse complement strand
CTCGCCTCGAAGGGCGAACGCGTCGTCTACATCTCCGGCGAAGAGGCGATCGCACAGGTGCGGCTCCGGGCCGAGCGCATGGGCGTCGCCCACACGCCGGTGGCGCTCGCGGCCGAAACCAGCGTCGAGGACATCCTCGCCACGCTGCAGGCAGGCCCCGTCCCTGCCCTCGTCATCCTCGACTCGATCCAGACGCTCTGGACCGAAACGGCGGAATCCGCACCGGGCACGGTGACGCAGGTGCGCGCCGCGGCGCAGGCGATGATCCGCTACGCCAAGAACTCCGGCGCGACGCTGGTGCTCGTCGGCCATGTCACCAAGGACGGCCAGATCGCCGGCCCCCGCGTCGTCGAGCACATGGTGGACGCGGTGCTCTATTTCGAGGGCGAAGGCGGCAAGCAGTTCCGCATCCTGCGCGCGGTGAAGAACCGCTTCGGCGCCACCGACGAAATCGGCGTGTTCGAAATGACCGGCAGCGGATTGCGCGAAGTGCCCAATCCGTCTGAGCTTTTCCTCGGCGAGCGCAACGCCGCCTCGCCGGGAGCCGCCGTTTTCGCCGGCATGGAGGGCTCGCGCCCGGTGCTGGTCGAGATACAGGCCCTCGTGGCCCCGTCGCTGCTCGGCACGCCGCGCCGCGCCGTGGTCGGCTGGGACTCCGGCCGCCTCGCCATGGTGATCGCCGTGCTCGAATCGCATTGCGGCGTGAAGCTCGGCTCCAACGACGTCTACCTGGCGGTGGCCGGCGGGCTGAAAATTACGGAGCCGGCTGCGGATCTCGCGGTCGCTTCCGCACTCGTCTCCTCGCTCTCCGGTATTGCCCTGCCGGCGGATTGCGTCTATTTCGGCGAAGTCAGCCTTTCGGGAGCCGTCAGGCCGGTCGGCCACGCTGCGCAGCGCCTGAAAGAGGCGCAAAAGCTTGGTTTCGCCCGGGCTGTCCTGCCGGTCGCATCGATCGACAAGGAAGCCAATCTCGGTCCCGGACTGCAGGGGATCGACCAGTTGGCCGGCCTCGTCGCCATGATCGCGGCCTCGGGGACGCGTCCGCAGCAGCGGGCGGTGCCGGACCCTGCGGCGCGACGGCGGTCGACTGTGGCCGATGAGGCATTGGATTCGTGAGAGCGACGGGCTAAACCGCAACCTTCTGCGGCGCGGGGCAAGGGGTCATCGAAGGAATGCCGGTCACGATTCTCGACGGTGTGGTCTTTGTCGTCATTCTGGTCTCGGCGATGCTCGCCATGGTGCGCGGCTTCGTCCGGGAAGTGCTGTCCGTCGCCTCCTGGGCGCTGGCGGCCGCCGCGGCCTTCTTCTTCTACAAATCGCTGCTGCCCTTCGTGGAGCCTTACATCGCCAACAAGAACGTGGCGATCATCGCGACGGCGGCCGGCATCTTCTTCATCGCCCTGATCGTCGCCAGCTACATCGCGATGAAGATCTCGGATTTCGTCATCGACAGCCGCGTCGGCCTGATCGACCGCATCCTCGGCTTCTTCTTCGGCGTCGCGCGCGGCCTTCTGCTCGTCGTCATCGCCTTCGCCTTCCTGTCCTGGATCCTGTCGGATCGCCAGCCGGCATGGGTTGCGAACGCGCAAAGCGCCCCTATCTTGAAGTCACTCGCGGACAAGCTCGTCGCAGCGCTGCCGGAGGACATCGAAAAGACGATCCAGGATCGTCTGCACGGCAAGGGCGAGGAAAACACCGCGCCGCCGGCGGACGCACCGGCCGACGACGCGCCCGACGCCGCCCCTGCGCAGCCGGACGCGCAGCAGCAGCCGGACGCGCAGCCCGGCAGCAGCTATGGAACGCAGGAACGCAAGGGCCTCGACAACCTGTTCGACAACAATGGCGAGGCACCGGCCGAAGAGCCGGACCAGACCCCAGCGCCGGACTGACCCGGGGACGCACCACTTCCCTGACGCGATCGCCACGGATCGCTCATCAGGTTAAAAGGACCGGATATGGACGATTTTTCGATGCTGCCAGCTTCGGCCGACGACGACCACCTTCGCGAGGAGTGTGGCGTTTTCGGCGTTTTCGGGCATGACGACGCCGCAGCGCTGACCGCGCTCGGCCTGCATGCGCTCCAGCATCGCGGCCAGGAAGCCGCCGGCATCGCCGCCCATGACGGGCGACAGTTCTCGATCGAGCGCCACATGGGCCTCGTGGGCGACAATTTCACCCGCAAAGCAGTGATCGACCGCCTGCCCGGCCGACGCGCCATCGGCCATAACCGCTACGCCACGACCGGCGGCGTCGGCCTGCGCAACGTTCAGCCTATGTATGCCGAGTTCGCCGGCGGCGGCTTCGCCGTCGCGCATAACGGCAACCTCACCAACGCGATGACCCTCAAGCGCGAATTGCAGCGCCGCGGCTCGCTGTTCCAGTCGACGTCCGACACCGAGACGATCATCCACCTGATCGCCACCTCGATCCACGGCCAGCTTCTCGACCGCTTCATCGACGCGATCCGCCGCATCGAGGGCGCCTATTCGCTGGTCGCGCTCTCCGAGAAGAAGATGATGGGCTGCCGCGATCCGCTCGGCGTGCGCCCGCTCGTGCTCGGCAAGCTGGACGACGCCCACATCCTCGCTTCCGAGACCTGCGCGCTCGACATCATCGGCGCCAGCTTCGTGCGCGACATCGCGCCGGGCGAAGTCGTCATCATCACCGACGAGGGCATCGAGAGCTTCTTCCCGTTCGAGCGCCAGCGCTCGCGCTTCTGCATGTTCGAATATGTCTATTTCGCCCGGCCGGATTCCTCGGTCGACGGCCGCGGCGTCTACGAGGTGCGCAAGCGCATCGGCGCCGAACTGGCGCGCGAGAGCGGCGTCGACGCCGACGTCATCGTGCCGGTGCCGGATTCCGGCGTGCCGGCGGCAATCGGCTATGCCGAGGCGGCCGGCATCCCGTTCGATCTCGGCATCATCCGCAACCACTATGTCGGCCGCACCTTCATCGAGCCGACGGACGCCATCCGCCACATGGGCGTCAAGCTCAAGCACAACGCCAATATGGGCGTGATCGCCGGCAAGCGCGTCGTGCTGGTCGACGATTCGATCGTGCGCGGCACCACCTCGATGAAGATCGTGCAGATGGTGCGCGATGCCGGCGCGGCGGAAGTGCATATGCGCATCGCCAGCCCGCCGACGACCGATTCCTGCTTCTACGGCGTCAACACGCCGGAAAAGGCGAAGCTGATCGCCTCGCACATGTCGGTGCAGGAGATCGCCGATTTCATCAAGGCGGACAGCCTGGCCTTCCTATCGATCGACGGGCTTTATCGTGCCGTCGGCGAAGCGCAGCGCGACAATGTCGCGCCGCAGTTCTGCGACGCCTGCTTCACCGGCGACTACCCGACCCGGCTCGCCGATTTCGAAGATCGCGGCAAGGTTCAGCCGCTGACGCGGTTGGCCGAGGCGAGCTGAACGCCCGCATGCCGGCCGCCCCCGCCTTCCTTCCCCTCCCCGTCTCCCCGGAACGGTCGCGCCGCCTGATCGGCGCGCGCCCGGCCGGGCCGAGCGCAGCGCTTGATTGGACGCTTCCGTGACTTCTCCCGACCTCTCCGGCCGCATCGTCGTCGTCACCGGAGCCTCGCGCGGCATCGGCTGGAACGTGGCCCTCGCGGTGGCGGAAGCCGGCGCCCATGTCATCGCCATCGCCCGCACCGTCGGCGCGCTGGAGGAACTCGACGACGAGATCAAGGCCAAGGGCGGCACGGCAACGCTGGTTCCGCTCGACCTGCGCGACCTCGACGCGATCGATCGCCTCGGCCTGTCGATCTACGAGCGCTGGGGCAAGCTCGACGGCCTCGTCGGCAATGCCGGCCAGCTCG
>JAFKJZ010000318.1 GCA_017305815.1 Hyphomicrobiales bacterium | reverse complement strand
ACGAGGTGTTGAACCACGCCAACTGGCCGCGCATCCCTGCCGAGATCACCGCCAAGTACAAGGCCGATCCGAAGGGAACCCGCCCGATCATCCTGATCGGCCACTCGCTCGGCGCGAATGCGGTGCTGGTCATGAGCCAGCAACTGGTGCGCAACGGCGTTCCCGTCGATCTGGTCGTCACCTTCGATCCGACGACGAGCGGCCCGATCACGCCCGGCGTGCGCCGCTACCTGAACCTCTACCAGTCCAACAATGGCTGGAGCTCGGCGCTCGACGTTCCGGCCGGCGCCGGCAAGCGCGTCGTCAATTCCGACGTGCGCAAGCGCACCGACATCAAGGCGCAGCTGTCGCATTTCGACATCGACAAGAACCGCGTTCTGCACCAGCAGGTGGTGGCTGAGATCGTCCGCCTGACCGGTGCGAGGCCGAAGCAGCCCAAGCTGCAGCCGAAGGCGCAGCCCAAGACCGGCACGATGTAGGGAATGCTGTCTGGCGCCCCGCCCCGTAGGGGGGGCCGGGCCGGATCGGCATGGACCGAATGAATGGGAGGGGCTCCGTCGTGGCGGAGCCCTTTTTCGTTGGCCGCGCTATCGTGCCTGAATCGGGCACGGATGGGCCGCCGGTCCTCGATCTGGCGGGAAAATGCCGCCGCTGCAGCTGGGTGGTGCGCCGCCCGGACCGCGCTGGCATCCCTTGTTGCGCCGCTTTCCGGGTGTCTTGCTTCGACAGGGGATCCTGGAAATTTCCCGTGCAGGTTACAGCCGCCGGGTGGTCGCATCCTGGGCGCGTTGAAATCGTGCGAGCGGCGATCCTGTGACCCAAATAAAGGTGATGTGACCCGCGCTTTTTGAGTCATACGAAAATAGTTCGATTTTAGAACGATCGCCGGAGCGAAGCGTAATCGCATCAATAGGTTGTGGGCGGATGCCCCGATTCCCGGCGGCGGATCGGCTCCCCAGTCCAGCAATTCCCTACGTCAATTGGTTGAATCTGGTGCAATTCCGCCACAGCGGATCACGCCTGAAATCGCTAGCCTGAGATATCAGGGCGGGTGTCCTTGCTGGGAGCCGTCCGGGGGGAAGCTTAACGGCTTGAGCTGGGGTTGGGCAAGAAGACGGTTTTGCGTGGAATGACGATGGTGTCGGTGCTCGCGCTGGGCGTTGCGGGCGCCCAGGCTTCGGACCTGACGCAGGAGCCGGTGGTCGTCGCGCCATAAGTATTCAGTTGGACCGGCTTCTATGTCCATGGCGGCGCCTTCGGCCAGAACGACGTCTCGGCCTCGGGCTATCAGGAGCATCTGGGAAGTGCATCGCGCGAGCGGGGGTCTTTCGGCGGTGCAGCATCGGGACGGGAGACTTTCGACCTCGATCCCCCGCGGAATCGGCGAGGACCTGTGTGGGCCCTGGCCGCTGGCTGCCTCCGCCGGGATCCGGCGAAGGTTGGCCTGAGTCCGGCCAATGGGGCGTGCCGAACGCCCTCCGGACCCTGAATTGGGTGCCATTTCGTCCTTCTGAAGCCTCTCAAAGGCCTGGCTGCTATTTTTCTCGACGATGCCTCGTGCCGTCGAGTGTTTCGTGTTGCCTTACAAAATGTCTGTCCGATCAGATGCTTGGGCGTCAAAACCTAAGGCAATCAGTTGATCATGGAGAAAAAGTGAGGCAGACGCTACGTCACTTGCGGGTTTGGTGATGCTCTTCCGCAACAGTCAAACGGATGGAGTTGCGCTAGCTTGATGCAACCTGGATAGCCTCCCCCCGTGAAGCAAGGTTGTCTGGATCCACGTTTGCGAGCAAAGGGGCTCACGATGAAGTTCATTCTGCGCAGTGCAACAATGGCATCGGTTCTGGCGCTCGGCGTCGTCGGCGCGCATGCTGCTGATCTCACCTACGAGCCGGCCCCTGTCGCTGCTCCGGTCGTCTTCAACTGGACCGGCTTCTACGTTGGCGTCCATGGCGGCATTGGCGGCGGGGACATCGACACGGCGTTCTCGGTCGATGGTTTCCCCTATAGCGACTACAGCAACAACGCCTTCGGCGCCTTTGGCGGTGCCCAGATCGGCTACAACTGGCAGTTCGCGACCAACTGGGTCGCGGGCGTCGAGGCCGATATTGCCTATTCCGGTATCAACGCCGACTCGACCTGGAGCTATGTGAACGACTCCAGCTACAACCTGAAGACCGACGTCGACTGGTTCGGCACGCTGCGCGGCCGCATCGGCTATGCGTGGGACAACGTGCTGTTCTACGGCACGGGCGGCGCCGCTTATGGCGATGTCGAGGTGAAGACCAACTATTCCGAGCCCGGCTTCTCGGACGGCACGTCCTTCTCGGATACGCGCTGGGGCTGGACGATCGGCGCCGGCATCGAATACGGCATCACCAAGAACATCACGCTCAAGACCGAATACCTGTATGTCGACCTCGGCAGCATACATCAGGATGGCTACAATGCCCTCGAGGACCTCGATGGCCGGTTCGACACGGACGTCGCCTTCCACACGCTCAAGGTCGGCCTGAACTACAAGTTCTGATCGGCTGCAGTCTCCGGCAGATAGCGAGGGCCCCGCATTGCGGGGCCCTTTTGTTTGCGGCGATGCGACCGATCCGTTGCAGCCAGCCGCCCTTCAGGCAGGGCTCGGCGCGCCGGCGCCGGACGCTCCCGGTTCCGCGGGGCGCGGCGTTCTACCTCGGGCCTCCTCCATCGGCCGGTCGTCGTCGCCCCGGCCTCCCGGTTCTGCGTAGGCCTGTTCCAGCGTCTACGGCGGCGGGGTGCCTGGCCGCGCGCGGCGAATTGGCCAGCATGGCTTGCGCCATTCTTCTTAGCTAACCGCACGAGATCAGGTCGACCGGAGGTCTTCGGGGGCTTTTCGATTCAACTTGTCTTTGAATAAGACCCGGCCGCCAAGAAAAGATCGGTGCAGACGTAGATTCCGAGGTCACTGTGATCGCCTGGCAATGGTTTGTTTGCCAATGCGGTGCTAGGGTATGGCTTCTGGGTGGCACTTTCATCGCATTCTTCGTGAACATTGAGCTTGAAGAGGGCACGCATGAAACACTCGCTCCTGGCTGCCGCCGCAGCCGCATCCGTTCTTGCCATGGGCGTCGGCGGGGCGCTCGCGGCCGACCTGACCTATGAGCCGCCGCCGGCGCCGCCGCCTCCCTTTTCCTGGGCCGGCTTCTACGCGGGCGTTCATGCCGGCTATGCCTGGGGCAGTGAGGACGACAATCAGAGCAACCTGTTTGGTCCTGAGCCGACCCCGGCCGACAGCTTCGACATGGACGGCTTCGTCGGCGGCGTCCATGCCGGTTACAACTGGCAGGCGAACCAGTTCGTCTTCGGCGTCGAGGGCGATGTCGACTACACCAACATCAAGGGCAGCGAGGGCTATGCCGGCTACGTGCCGGACTTCCGCAATGACTATGTCGAAGGCACGCTCCAGCTCAAAAGCGAGTGGCAGGCGTCCGCCCGCCTGCGCGCCGGCTATGCCGTCGACAATTTCCTGATCTATGCCACCGGCGGTATCGCCTTTGCCGACGGCAAGCTCTCGTCGAACGGCTACGCCTACAATGCCGACGCCAACTTCAGCTCGTCCGACAGCAACACCCATGTCGGCTGGACGATCGGCGCCGGCGCGGAATATGCCTTCACGCCCAACTGGATCGGCCGCGCCGAGCTCCGCTACACCGAGTTCGGCAGCAAGTCCTACGAGTTGCTCGAAGGCCCGGTGGACGCGAGCTGGACGCAGACGGCGGTCACGGTCGGCCTCAGCTACAAGTTCTGATCGAACGGACCGGGCGCATTCTGAAAGGCTCCGCTTCGGCGGGGCCTTTTGGCGCTTGTCGTTT
>JAFKJZ010000317.1 GCA_017305815.1 Hyphomicrobiales bacterium | reverse complement strand
CGGCCGGCCTGATCCGCTACATCGCCGAGCAGGGCAGCCTCGCCAAGGTCCGGCCCGACCAGAAGATCGTGCTCATCCGCGACTGGGAGAAGCCGGAGCAGCGGTTGAAGGGCACCGCCGTGGTCCTGACCCAACTCGCCCGCATGGCGACCGAGGGCGGCAAGAAGGCGGCGTGATCGGCCTTCTTCACCTCTCCCCGTGGGGGAGAGGTGAAGGATGGAATGGAGCCTGCGATTCACGCCCTGCCGTCATCCCTGCGAAAGCAGGGATCCATGCATCGGGATGCGCGGGGGCCGCACGGCGCGGCGCCGGATCCGCGTCTCCCCCCGCGCCAAAATGCCAGCCGCCTCGGGCTGCGGATGGATCCCGGATCGACGCTGTGCTGCGTCCGGGATGACGGCGAGGGGGACGAGGCCTGCGCTCTACTCGATACGTGCAGGCGCCGGCTCTCAGCTGCGGGGGAGACCGCGCCCGCCCGCTCCCTTACTTTGCCGGCGTCGCGTACCAGGTCGGATAGGTGTAGCCGCTGATCGACTGCCTCTCCGGATGGCCGACGCCGGTCCAGCGCGCGACCCATTGCTCGGGCAGGTAATAGAGCGGCACGACATAATGCTGCGAGATCAGGACGCGGTCGAAGGCGCGTACCGATTCGACGAAATCCTCGCGCTTCTTAGCCGCCAGGATGTCGTTCAATAGCGCATCGATGGCAGCATTCTTGGCGCCGACGAAGTTATATGAGCCGGGAACATCCGCCTGGCTGCTCGACCAGCGGAAGTTCTGCTCGTTCCCGGGTGACAGCGATGCCGGCCAGGATGTCATGATCATGTCGAAATCGAATTCCTGCACGCGGCGCTCGTATTGCGCCGAATCGACGGTGCGGACGGTCGCCTTGATGCCGACGCGGGCGAGGGTCCGCGCATAGGCGAGGCCGACGCGCTCCTGCTCGCGATCCTTGAGCAGGATCTCGAAGGTCAGGGGCTGGCCGGTCGCCGTGTTGACGAGCGCGTTGCCCTTGAGCTCATAGCCGGCCGATTTCAGGAGCTCGAGCGCCGCCCGCAGCTGGTTTCGGTCGCTGCCGGAGCCGTCGCTTTTCGCGGGCCGGTAAGTTCCATCCAGCACGTCGGGTTCGACGGCATCGGGGAACTTCGCCAGCAGCGCCTTTTCCTTGTCGGAAGCCGGGATGCCGATCGACGACAGTTCGGAGCCCTCGAAGTAGCTCGCGTTCCTCTTGTAGACGTCGAAGAACAGGTTCTTGTCGAGCCATTCGAAGTCGAGCAGCGCGGCGAGCGCCTTGCGGACGCGGATGTCCTCGAAGGTCGGCCGGCGGGTGTTCATGGCGAAGCCGAGCATGCCCTTGGGCAGGCCGGTCTCGAAGCTCTCCTTCACGACGCGCCCGTCTGCCACCGCCGGGAAATCATAGCCATTGCGCCAGGTGGCGGGATCGGACTCGGCGTTGACGTCGTAAAGGCCCTTCTTGAAGGCTTCGAACATCGAGCTGCGGTTGCGGTAATAGTCGACGCGGATCTCGTCGAAATTGTCGAAGCCGCGCTTGATCGGCAGGTCTTTGCCCCAGTAGTTCGGGTCGCGTTTCAGTGTGAAGCGCTCACCCGGCTTGATCTCGCCCATCAGATAGGGCCCGCTGCCGATCAGGGGCTTCAACGTCGAACGGTCGAAGTTCTCGATGTCGGTGGCGTGTTTCGGCAGGATCGGCATCAGGCCGATCAGAAGCGGCAATTCGCGATCGGCGCCGTCGGCGAAGGTCATGTGCACGCCGTGCTCACCAACCTTCTCGATCTTCTTCACCTTCGAATACCAGGAGCGGTAGTTCGGCCGCCCCTTCTCGCGCAGCAGTTCGAGCGTGAAGATCACGTCCTCGGGGGTCACCGGCTGGCCGTCCGAGAATTTCGCTTTCGGATTGAGGTTGAAGGTGATCGAGCTGCGATCGTCCGGCACGTCGACGCTCTCGGCCAGAAGGCCATAAAGCGTGAAGGCCTCGTCGCGGTTGCGCGCCAGCAGGGCCTCGAACACGTTGTTGCCGAGCGACGCATCCCAGATTCCGCGCGCCGTCGTCTCCGCGCCCTTCACGATGAAGGGGTTGAGGCTGTCATAGCTGCCGACGAAGGCGTAGGTTATTCTGCCTCCTTTTGGCGCGCTCGGGTCGGCATAGGGCAGGTGGTCGAAATCGGCGGGCAGGGCCGGCTCGCCATGCATCGCCAGCCCATGCCTTGGTTCGGCCCCGACCGGCAGGGAGAGCGGCAGTGTCGCGGAAACCGCGAGCGCGAGGACGGCCGCCTTGGGCCAGCGGGTGCCGATTGGCATGGCAAATTCCCCCAGATGAGGCTCGGGCAACGAATCGAATGAAAAAAATCGTAGCACGGCTACTGGGGCAATCTTGTGCCCGCTAGAAATCCTGCCTCGGCCCCGCTATTGATGCGGCATAGCTTCACCGTCACCGTGTCGCCTCATTTGCTGGTCATCCAGCCTCGGCGCGCGGCCAGCCTGTGACGTTTGCAGGCGGACCGTCGGTCGCCGAAGCGCAGGGTTTTGAGATAAACGCAAGGACACGCTCGATGTCGCATCGTTGGAATTCTGGCCTGGTTCGGGTGCCGCATCTGGCTGCCGCCGCGCTCATTATGGCGCTGTCCGCACCGGCGGCTTTCGCCCAGGATGCCGCGCCGGCTGACGCTCCGGCCGCCAAGGCCCCTGCCGCGGCCGCGAATGCCGCTCCGCCGGCTTCTCCGTGGATCAAGGAATGCGGCCAGGACCCGCAGTCCAAGAAGAAGCTCTGCATCACCTCGCAGGAGCTCCGCGCCGAGACCAACCAGTTCATCGCTTCGCTGCAGATCCGCCAGCTCGAGGGCGAGCCGAAGATCGCGCTCACCGCGGTCGTGCTCACGGGCCAGCTGATCCAACCGGGCCTGCGCGTCCAGGTGGACCAGAACAAGCCCGCCGAGCTGAAGTACGTCGTCTGCGAGCCGAGCGTCTGCTACGCCCAGGCAGAGATCGACACCGCCTTCATCTCGTCGATGAAGAAGGGCAGCAAGGTCGTTGCGATCTCGCTGAACCCGCAGGGCAAGCCGATGGTCTTCCCGTTCTCGCTCGCCGGCTTCACCAAGGTCGTCGATGGCGAGGGTCTCGACCGCGCCGCCGGCAAGGCCCGTCGCGACGCCCTGCAGGACCAGCTGCAGAAGAATGCCGAAGAGAATCGCAAGAAGCTCATCGAGCAGCAGAACAAGGAGCGCGGCTCGACCAACTGAGCCGTCGATCCAGCGAATTCCAGGAACGGCGCGCCCGCAGGGGCGTGCCGTTTTTGATTCGCGCCCGGACGGATCGACATCCTGCGACGTCGGCGTAGCAATCCGTCGGTTGATTGCGCCGAGGAATACCGGCACCTTGCGGCGATTCTAAATTGTGAGTGGTCGTCGTCGTGAATTCCTACGAGCCATGGAGCGCCAAGCGCGCCGCCGAGATCATCGCTGCCCATGCCGGCTGTGAGGGGCCCGCCCTGCCGATCCTCCATGCCATCCAGGCGGCGTTCGGCTTCGTGCCGGAGGCGGCCGAGCCGATGATCGCGGAAGCGCTCAACCTGTCGCGCGCGGAAGTGCATGGCGTCGTCACCTTCTATCACGACTTCCGCCGCAAGCCGGCAGGCCGCCACGTCCTGAAGCTCTGCCGGGCGGAGGCCTGCCAATCGATGGGTGCCGAAGCGCTGGCGACTCGCGCCGAGACGGCGCTCGGCATCCGCTTCGGTGAGACGACGGCGGATGGCCTCGTGACGCTGGAGCCCATCTATTGCCTCGGTCTCTGTGCCACGGCTCCCTCTGCCATGCTCGACGGCCGCATCATCGGCC
>JAFKJZ010000316.1 GCA_017305815.1 Hyphomicrobiales bacterium | reverse complement strand
CGGTGCTAGCCGCTGCCGGCGGCGGACCGTCTGACGGTTCGTCCGGCGAGCGCGCCCATGCACCCGGATGCGCGAACGATTGCGTATCCACTCCCTCCGCACCGCTTTCCGCGGTGCAAACCCCTCTCCGCCGAGGTCGCTTGCTCCCTGCGCCCGTCTGCGGTGCAACAACAAAAGCGACAATTCCCGGCGCCGTCAACGGATAAGTTTTTCTTCCCTGCATTTGATGTTTCACAGATGAAAAATCTTAAAGCCACGGAAGATCGACTATCTAGGTCCATGATTTTATGGTCCGGACCCGGATCCGCAGTGTTTCGGCCCGGCGCCGGCCAAGGCCGGCACCGGGACTTTCGTCGTCAGGCGCCGGTCGCCTCGAGCAGGGCCTCCGCCTCCGCCCGCGACGGCATGGACGGCGCCGTGCCCGGCCGCGTCACCGAGATGCCGGCGACGGCGCAGCCGAAGCGGGCCGCCTCGACCGGGTCGGCCCCGCGCGCCAGCGCCGCCGCGAAGCCGCCGTTGAACGCGTCGCCGGCGCCGGCCGTCTCGACCACGGGGCCGGCATTGACCGCCGGGATGTGGATGGACGCGTCGCGGCCGTGCAGCAGCACGCCGGCCTCGCCGAGCGTGATCAGCGCCGTGCCGACGCCCTTGGCGAGCAGCGCGTCGCCGGCCTTGCGGGCGCTGGCGAGGTCGGTGACGGCGATGCCGGTCAGCAGCGCCGCCTCGCTCTCGTTGGGTGTGACATAGTCGCAGAGCGCGTAGATCGCGTCGTCGAACTCTTCTGCCGGCGCCGGGTTGAAGATGGTCGTCACCCCCGCCGCCCGCGCGATTTCCAGTCCGCGCCGCGCGGCGGGAACCGGCTGTTCGAGCTGGGTGATGAAGACGGCGGCCGAGCGGATCGTATCCGCCGACGCCTCGACATCCTCGGCGCTGATGGTCGCGGCAGCGCCCGGCACGACGATGATGGCGTTTTCGCCGGACGTCTCGTTCACATAGATGAAGGCGGCGCCGGTCGGCTGTTCCTCCATCTGGGTGACTTCAGCCGTGATGCCTTCTGCCCGCCAGGTGTCGAGCGCGATGGCGCCAAAGGCGTCCTTGCCGATCTTGGACAGGAAGGCGACGGGCGTCCCGGCCCGGGCCGCCGCGACGGCCTGGTTGGAGCCCTTGCCGCCCGGGCCCACCTTGAAGCCGGCACCGGCGATCGTCTCGCCGATGCCGGGCATCCGGCCGGCGCGAAAGGCGAGGTCCGCCACGAAGATACCGAGAATGGCGACGCCGCGCCTCGTATCCGCCATGTCCTGCCTCCGCTCAGCGAGCGTCGGGCGGAATGACGCCCTTTTTCAGGATGAAGCAGCCATAGAACCGGCGCTCTCCGGTCTGGATGACGCAATAGGCGTTGCGGGCGCGCTCGTAGAAATCGAAGCGCTCGATCGAGCCCATCGGCCAGGAGCGGCCTTCGGCGGCGTCGATCTCGGCCTGCACTTCCTTCTGCACGTCGGGAAGCTGGTCGGGGCTGCCGACGATCTCCATCCGTAGCGCCGGCTGCTCGACGAAGCTGTCGAGCGGCAGCACGGAAAGGATGGCGCGGGCCGCCTCGGCGGCCGAGACATTGTCGATGCGCAGCAATTCGCCCAGCACGGTCTCGCGCGCCACGGCATCGGCCGGGAAGTTGGTGTCGCAGATGACGAGGTCGTCGCCATGTCCCATCGCCCTCAGGGCATAGAGCACGTCCGCGTTCAGAAGCGGGTTGATCGATTTCAGCATCAAGTTCCTCCTGCACGGCCGTCCGCTGCTGCGGATCCTCCTCCGGCCGTCTCTCCGATCGTCCCGGCAGTCTAGCGTGACATTTGCGGTGGCGGGAATGGGGCGAGCGCCATTTCGGGGCCGACTCGGGGCCCCGAAACACAAAAAAATCGGCAGCTTCCGTGGCTTCGCAGCACGTTCGAGCGCAGGTCTTGGAACGGGCCACAAAGGTGCGCCGGCTGTCGGCGCGACCTTCCGGGGGCGCGGTCGCTTGCCCTCAGTCGCCGGCGAGACGCTGCCAGGGCGACGAGGCGAGCTTCTGCGAGATCTCCGCGGTCGCCTCTTTCAGCCGCTCGATCAGGCGCGGGCGGATCTCCGCCGTCACGCGCCGCTCCGGCGCCGAGATGCTGATCGCCGCGACGGGGTAGCCGCTCTCGTCGAGGATGGCGACGCCCATGCACATCGTGCCTTCCTCGTTTTCGCCGATCTCGATGGCGACGCCGGTCGCCGCCGCCTCGACCAGCTGCTTCTCGATCGTCTTCAGCTGGGTGATGGTCCGGAGCGTGCGCTGCGGCAGCGCGTCGGAGAGAAGCTGCGTCCGCTCGTCCAGTGGCAGTTGCGCCAGGATCGCCTTGCCGAGCGCCGTCGAATGGACCGGATCGCGGCTGCCGATCCGCGCCTGCATGCGCAGCGCCCGCGTCGATTCGATGATGTCGATATAGACGACGTGGTTGTCGGCCAGCACCGCGAGATTGGTCGTCTCGTTGAACTCGCGGTTGATCTCTGTCAGCGCCGGCAGCGCGCATTCGCGCAGCCGCTGGATGCTCTTGTCGGCGGTGGCGAGGGCCCGGAAGCGGATGCCGACGCTGTAGCGGTCGCGATTGGCGTCATAGGTCAGGAAGCCGGCGGCGCTCAGCGTGCGCAGGTAGCGGAACACGCTGGTCTTCGGCAGGCCCAGCTCGCTGGCGATCGTCGTCAGCGAGGCCGGGTGACCCTTCTGGGCGATGGCGTCGAGCACCTTCAGCGCCTTCAGGACCGGGCCGACAATGTAGCGGTCGTCCTGTTCCATGCTCATGGCCTGCCCCTCCGTCCTCGCTTGCGTCGGCCGGAAGCTAGCTTTTTTCCGCCCTGCGAAACAAGCGCTCGTTTACATGAAACGGGGCTTCTGGCTTGGTGCTGCGATACCAAGCAGAGGAGCTAGCGTTGACCATCCACAACCAGGCGGCCAGTACTGCCACCGCGACCGCCGAGGCCTCGGCGCCGTTGCGTTTCGAGCGTTCGGTCGAGGAAATCCGCCGCAATTCGCAGTGGATCGCCGGCGGCGTCAACAGCAATTTCCGCATGAACATCTCGCCGACGCCGCTCGTCTTCGAGAAGGCGGAAGGTCCTTACCTGTTCGATGTCGATGGCAACCGGCTGATCGACTACTACCTCGGCATGGGGCCGATGATCCTCGGCCACAATCCGCAGGCGCTGACCGACGCCGTCACCGAGCAGATGAAGCACGGCATCCTGTTCGGCGGCCAGTCGCCGGTCGAGGCCGAGGCCGCCCGCCTGGTCTGCGAGCTGGTTCCCTGCGCCGAGCGCATGCGCTTTGCCTCGTCGGGCTCCGAGGCCGACCAGGCCGCGCTGCGGCTCGCCCGCGCCGCCACCGGCCGCGAGGTGATCATCAAGTTCGAAGGCCATTACCATGGCTGGTTCGACAACGTGCTGTGGTCGACGGCGCCGCCGCTCGACGCCGCCGGCCCGGCCGACAAGCCGGTGCCCTTCGCCGGCAGCAAGGGCCAGCTGCCGCAGTCGATCGCCGGTCTCGAGGTCCTGCCCTGGAACAATCTCGAGCTGCTGCAGCAACGGCTCGCCAAGGGCGACGTCGCCGGCGTCATCATGGAAGCGACCATGTGCAACGCGGGCGCCATCCATCCGGCCCCCGGCTATCTGGAAGGCGTGCGCGAGGCCTGCACCAGGGCCGGCACCATCCTGATCTTCGACGAGGTGATCACCGGCTTCCGCCTCGGCGCCGGCGGCGCGCAGGCGCATTTCGGCGTCACGCCGGACCTCGCCACCTTCGGCAAGGCAATCGCCAACGGCTTCCCGGTCGCTGCGATCGCNNNNGCCGGCCGGGCCGACCTGCTCGACATGTTCGTGACGGGCGGCGTCGTGCATGGCGGCACCTATAATTCGCAGCCGCTGTCGATGGCCGCCACCGTCGCCTCGCTGAAGTCGCTGACGCCGGAGCTCTACGCCACCATCGACCGCAACGGCACGCGCCTGATGGAGGGCATGCGCGCCGTCTTCGCCAGGGCCGGCGTCAAGGCGGTCGTTACCGGCTATCCGCAGATCTTCCATGTCGCCTTCGGCCTCGACGCGCCGGCGAAGGACTATCGCGATCTCGCCCGCTCCGACAAGAAGGCCTATGTCGCCTTCACCACCGCCCTCTTGCAGCGCGGCGTCCGCGCGCTGGAACGCGGCGCCTGGTTCATGTCGGTCACGCATGATGAGTCGGTCGTGGACGCGACGCTTGCCGCCGTCGAGGGCGCCGTCGGCGAGCTCAAGGGAAGGGGCATTCTCTAAGCCGCTGGGGGCGTTCCGAAAATTCCACCAGGCGAAACGCGGCGCCATTGCTTTGCATCGGCCCGCAAGGGACGCTGTGTTCCACACCATAGGATCCGCGGGGCGGAGAAGCCGGAATCTACCGGTCTCGCACCGCGGAATCCTGAGGCCTTCCGGGCAGGCGGAGCGCAATCCGCCGCCCGGCTTTGTTCCAACGTGGTGCGGCCGGGAAAATCCGTGGATTGGCCGCGCCACCTCAAAGAGGGGAAGTAGATGCGTTCTTCTGCATGGAAGGTTGTCGCCGGACTGGGCGCCGTTTCTGTGGCTCTGGCCTTCACCCAGGCGGCGCAGGCCGCCGGCAAGCTCCAGGAAGTCCTGAGCCGTGGCAAGCTGGTGGTTGGCACCGGCAGCACCAATCCGCCGTGGCATTTCCGCGACGAGAACGGCGAATTGGTCGGCTTTGACATCGACATCGCCAAGATCATCGCCAAGGGCCTGTTCGACGACGACACCAAGATCGAGTTCGTCAACCAGGCGTCGGATGCCCGCATCCCGAACATCGTCACCGACAAGGTCGACATCTCGTGCCAGTTCATCACCGTGACGGCCGCCCGCGCCCAGCAGGTCGCCTTCACCGTTCCCTACTATCGCGAGGGCGTCAGCCTGATGATGGTTTCGGGCGGCAAATATCCGGATTATGCGGCGCTGAAGGCCGCCGGCAACGCGGTGACCGTCTCCGTGCTGCAGAACGTGTTCGCCGAGGACATGGTCCACGCCGCCCTGCCGGAAGCGAAGGTCGACCAGTTCGAGAGCGTCGATCTCATGTACCAGGCGCTGAATTCCGGTCGCGCCGATGCTGCCGCCACCGACACCTCGTCGCTCGCCTACTACATGAAGCAGAACGAGGGCCGCTACGTCGACTCGGGCTTCAGCTGGAACCCGCAGACCTATTCCTGCATCGTCAAGCAGGGCGATCCGGACTGGCTGAACTTCGTCAACATCGCGCTGCGCGAGTCGATGACCGGCACGACGTTCCCGACATACAAGGCGGCGTTCGAGCGCTGGTTCGGCGTGTCGCCGCCCGCGCCGACGATCGGTTTCCCGGCTGAATTCCGCTAAGTCCGGACCGTTCACGTCGTGAACTACACGCTGCACTTCGGTGCCGTCTGGGCGAGCTTCGACCATTTGTTGTCGGGGCTCGCCATCGGACTGGCTCTGGCCGTCGCCGCCGTGGCGGTCGGCGTCGTCATCGGACTGCTGTCGGCCTTTGCCAGCGTGTCCAGGTCGCGTCTGCTGCGCGCGATCAGCGGGACCTATGTCCTGCTGATCCGCAACATTCCGTTGCTGGTCCTGGTGCTGCTCGTCTATTTCGCGCTGCCCGCCACCGGCATCCGGCTCGATAAATATGAGAGCTTCATCGGCTCGCTGGCGCTCTATGCCGGCGCCTATCTGACCGAGGTGTTCCGAGCGGGCCTCCTTTCCGTGCCGAAGGGGATCGTCGAGGCGGGTCGGGCGATCGGCCTGACGCGGATGCAGACCAATCTCTCGGTCGTCATGCCGGTGATGCTGCGCAATTCGCTGCCCTCGCTCGGCAACACCTTCATCGGCATGTTCAAGGACAGCTCGATCGCCGCCGCGATCGCCATTCCCGAGCTCACCTTCGAAGCGCGCAAGATCAATGTCGATACGTTCCGCGTCGTCGAGACATGGACGGTCGCGAGCGGCCTCTACATCGTCGCCTGCTTCACGATTGCCGCCCTGCTGCGCCGGCTCGAACGCCGCTTCCCCAAGTTCTGACCGGGGCATCCGATGGACGCTTTTCTCGCCCAGCTCTGGATCGCCCGATGGCCGCTCTTCGACGGCTTCCTGATGACATTGGGCATTTCGGTCGGCTCGATCGTGCTTGGCACGATCCTCGGCTGCATCGTCGGCATCCAGCTCGTCTTCGCGCCGCTCTGGCTGCGCTTTCCGTTCCGCATCTATGTCGACCTGATGCGCGGCACGCCGCTTCTGGTCCTCATCCTCGCCGCCTTCTATGTGCCGGCCGTGCTGGGGCTCTCGCTCTCGGCGGCGCAGGCCGGCACGCTGGCGCTCGGCCTCTTCGCCGGTGCCCACATCGGCGAACTGGTGCGCGGCTCGCTGCAGGCGATCCCGCCCGGCCAGATCGAGGCGGGTCGCTCCATCGGCCTCACCTTCCCGCAGATTCTTGGCAGCGTGCTGCTGCCGCAGGCGCTGCGCACGTCGCTGCCGCCCTGGATCAACACCGGCGTCGAGCTGATCAAGGGCTCCAGCCTGCTTTCGATGATCGGAGTCGGCGAGTTGCTCTTGAAGACGCAGGAAGTGATCGGCCGCAACTTCATGACCATTCAATTCTATGTCTTTGCCGGCATCGTCTACCTGGTCGTCAATATCGCCCTGGACATGCTCGGCAAGTCGATGGAACGCCGCCTCGGAGCCCGCCTATGACCCAGACTGAAACCCAGCGGCCTCTGCTCGACATCCGGGGCCTCAGGAAGAATTTCGGCGCCGTGGAAATCCTCAAGGGCGTCGACCTCAGCCTGCGCCCCAGGGACGTCGTCTCGATCATCGGCTCCAGCGGCTCCGGCAAGACGACTCTGCTGCGCTGCGTCAACCTGCTGGAGGAGTTCCAGGGCGGCGACATCGTGCTCGACGGCGAGACGATCGGCTACAAGACGGTCGGTGGCAAGCGCGTCCGCCTGCGCGACGCCGAGCTGTCGCGCCAGCGCGCCATGACCGGCATGGTGTTCCAGAGCTTCAACCTGTTTCCGCACCTCTCCGCTGCCGGCAATGTCATGCTCGGCCTGCGCAAGGTGAAGAGGCTCTGCAAGGACGAAGCCTTCGCCATCGCGGAGAAATG
>JAFKJZ010000315.1 GCA_017305815.1 Hyphomicrobiales bacterium | reverse complement strand
TGTCGAGCCAGGTGCTGCCGAGCCTGACCATTCCCGTCCTTGCCGGCATTCCCGTGCTCGGTACGCTGCTCTCCGGCCACCACATTCTGACCTATGCCGCCTTTCTGGCGGTGCCGGGCGTCGGCCTGTTCCTGATGCGCACCCCGATGGGGCTGCGGCTGCGCGCCGTCGGCGAAAATCCGGAATCGGCGGAGATCGCCGGCATCAATGTCCGTCGCGTCCAGGTCGGCGCGCTGGTGGCATCCGGCGTCTTCGCGGGCGTGGCCGGCGCGTTCCTGTCGATGGGCTATGTCAGCTGGTTCTCGCAGAACATGAGCGCCGGCCGAGGCTTCATCGCGCTCGCCGCCGAGGTGATGGGGCATGGCAGCGCGACCGGCACGATGTTCGCCTCGCTGCTGCTCGGCATCGCCGAGGCGGCGTCGATCGCGCTGCAGGGCGTTGGCCTGCCGAGCGAGCTGATGCAGACCGTGCCCTACCTCGTCCCCGTCATCGCCCTCGTCGTCCACGCCCGCCGCCGCCAGCGCCTGCTGGCGCGGGCGTGATCGCGCGGCCGGAACGCACCCGCCCTTCCCTTCCTGCCCGGCCACGGCATCCCGGCCGGACGGCAATCGATAACCAGAGGAAATGCCCCGCATGAGCAAGATCAAGGTCATCTTCGATACGGATCCCGGCGTCGACGACGCCATGGCGCTGCTGTTCCTGAAGCACTCGCCGGAGATCGAGCTGGTCGGCATCACGACGACGCTCGGCAATGGCACGATCGCGACCACCACCCGCAACGCGCTCTATCTGGTCGAGCGCTTCGGCATCGACGTTCCCGTCGCGCAGGGCCCGGCGACGCCGCTGGTCGGTCCGGCCGGTGATCCGCCGCATTATGTCCATGGCCACAACGCCATCGGCGACATCGAACTGCCCGAGACCATCGCCAGGACCGTCGATCCGCGTCCGGCGCATCGCCTGATCATCGACCTCATCCGCGAAAATCCCGGCGAGATCGCCATCGTCGCCGTCGGCCGCATGACCAATCTGGCGCTGGCGCTGCGCGAGGCGCCGGAGATCGCCGGGCTGGTCAAGCAGGTCGTGATCATGGGTGGCGCCTTCGGCTTCCACGGCAATCACGGCAACGTCACGCCGGCCGCCGAGGCCAACATCGCCGGGGATCCGCTGGCGGCCGACGAAGTGGCGGGCGGCAGCTGGCCGGTTACCTGGGTCGGCCTCGACGTCACCCAGCGCACGCAGCTTTCGACCGAATATCTGGAAGCGCTGGCGAAGGACGGCGGCGAAGCCGGCCGGTTCATCTGGGACATCACCCGCGTCTATGTCGCCTACCACCACGCCGCCGGCGTGGAAAACATGTTCGTGCATGATTCCTCCGCCGTCGCCTACCTGCTCGATCCCACCCTGTTCACGACGCGCAGCGGCGCCATCCGGGTGATCACCGAGGGCATGGCCGTCGGCCAGACCATCCAGAAGCCGGACAGCCACCGCTTTCCGCCGGGAGACTGGGACAACCGCCCGTCGCACAGGATCTGCACCGAGGTCGATTCCGAGCGCTTCAAGGCGCTGTATCGCCAGACGATTCTCCGCGGGGCATAGGCGGAGCCGGAGGCGACGGGCGGGTCAGCAGCAGGACCCGCCGGTCGCCCAGCGCCCTCGTCTCCGCCCGCCATTCCGGCCGGCCGGCCAGCGGCGCGAGGAGGCCCTGTTGTTCGGTGGCCGCGATTTCGCGGTCATGCAGCATGGTGGCGAGGTGGAGCGGCCGGCTGACGGTCTCGACCGTCATCGAGGCGAGAAGGATCCGCTCCGGCGCGCCGCTTTCGAGCACGAGATTCGGCGTCGGCCAGAAGCGAAGCACCAGCCGGCTCGCCGGCCCCGTTTCGCGCACCATCGTCAGGCCGGCAAACCGGCCGGCATGGGTGAGCGGCAAGGGCGGCAGGCTGTCGAGCGCCGCTTTCGGCGACAGGAACCCGGCTATGCCGACGACATCGCCGGCCGGCGCGATCTGCCAGCCGGACGCGATCAGCCCCTGCCGCAGCGCCGCGAGCGAGACGTCCGCCTGTAGCACCAGCGCGCCGCCATCCGATCCGTCGAGCTCCAGCCTCTCCGCCGCAAGATCCGCCCAGCCGCCACCCAGCCAGCTTTCCGCCGTCACCGTGGTTTCGACGACGCGCGGCCGATAGACCTCGAGCGCATGCGGGAAATTGGTGTAGGCGCGCGCGCCGCCGGCAACCAGCAGCGTCTCCAGCACGACGGCGACCAGCCGCCACTGACCCATGGTGCGGCTGTCGGTACGACGGAAAACGAGCGCATAGATCGCCGCCAGCGCCAGGCCGAGCGTCAGGCCCGCCAGCACGTCGGAAGGCCAATGCGCTGCGAGATAGACGCGCGAGGCGGCAATCGCCGTGATCAGGATTCCGGCCAGCGCGAAGCCGGCGATCTTCCAGCGCAGCGCCGCATTGTGGGTCGCGAGCCAGGCGAGCGAGGCATAGAGGGCCGCTGCCGACGTGGCGTGGCCGCTCGGAAAGCTGAAGGCATCGGCGCCGGAATAGATCTCGATCGGACGCGGGATTGACAGCACGCTCTTCAGCGCCGGCACCGAGACTGCCGCCAGAACCATGGTGAGCGCCAGCCCGACGCCGAGCTTCCGCTCGCGGCCGACGAACAGCCAGATCACGGCCGCGGCCACCACGGCGGTGACGACGACGCCGTCACCAAGGCTGGTGATCGCGATCATCACATCGTCGAGCGCCGGCGTGCGCCAGCCCTGCACCAGCGTCGAGATCGCCGCATCCATGCGGGTGATCTGCTCGCGCATGAACACGTCTTCGGCGAGGCCGACGAAGATCCGCGCCAGCGCGATCACGGCGACGCCCATGACGATCAGCGTCGAGGTGCCGGGATCGTCCGGATCGAGCGCATAGACGATGGCGCGGTCCACCCAGCTGCCGCGGCGCTTGCAGCCGGCGACGAAGCGGCGGTAGCGCCGGGCGGCGCCGGGCGCGATCCAGCGCACGCCGAGATGAATGGCCCAGATCGCGAGGCCCGCGAAGACGAGGACGCCGACCAGGACCGCGACGAGCCTTCCGGCGATCGAGCCGAGCACGCCGAGCGCGAGGCCCATCCCGGCGCCCGGCAGGATATGCGCCGGCGCCCAGACCATGGCCGAGAGGATGTTGACGGCATAGAAGCGCAGCGGCGGCATGCCGACGACGCCGGCCACCACCGGGATGATGGCGCGGACGCCGGGCACGAAGCGGCCGATTGTGACGCTCATGGCGCCGTAGCGATGGAAGAACGCCTCGCCCTTCTCGAACAGTTCCGGCCGCTCGCGCAGTGGCCAGCCGGCGCGGATATGCTCCTTGTAGCGATGGCCGATCCAGTAGGAGACGCCATCGCCGGCGACCGCGCCGAGCGTCGCCCAGACCAGCAGCGGCCAGAGCTTGAGCTCGCCGAGCCCGGCAACGGCGGCAATGCCGATCAGGATCGCCGTTCCCGGCACGAACATGCCGACGACGACGATCGATTCGGCCATCGCCGTCACGAAGACGAGCAGGCCCGCCCAGTGCGGGTGCTGGACGACGAGATCGATGAAGCCCTGCAGCCAGTCGTTCATGGCGGTGCCCGCTATCGATCCCGGATCGCCCGCTTTCGCATCAGGCCGCGGCCTCGTCGCCGCCGACCTGCAGGACGGTCAGTCGCTTCAATTCGCCGTTGCGGGTCTCCCAACTGATCGATTCGCCAACCCCGACGCCGATCAGCGCGGCGCCGATCGGAGTGAGGACGGAGATCCGGCCCTGGCCGATATCGGCGTTTTCCGGATAGACGAGCGTCACCTTGCGCACCGTGCCGGCGACGTCGTCG
>JAFKJZ010000314.1:3155-9055 GCA_017305815.1 Hyphomicrobiales bacterium | reverse complement strand
GCCAACGGCTATCCGCGCGAGGCCGGCTTCGACATCACCGTCGCCTCCGAGGTGATGGCCATCCTCTGCCTCGCCACCGACCTCAAGGACCTCGAGAAACGCCTCGGCGACATCATCGTCGCCTATCGGCGCGACCGCTCGCCCGTCTATGCGCGCGACCTCAAGGCTGACAATGGGCAGATCGACGGCCTTATCACCAGAGTTGGCGGTGATGTCTTCAATCTGGCCGCTATCGCCATAGCCGTCGAAATTCACGACGATCAAGGTGATGCCTGCGCGAGCGAGCGCCTCGAACAATGTCGCCTTATTCTCAGGACGAATGGAGTCGCACAGCTTCGCGAATTCCTGTTCCCGTGCGAGCCATGAGGTCGGATCCAATTCCGGGACAGGCGTGGAGGTGTTGTCGGTCATGATGTTTCTCCAGAAACGAATATGCCCGGCACGACGGCCAGGCTGCGGACGAAGGTCGCGTCATAGGCTCCGGGCAAGACCCGGTCGTCGGCGGCGACATCGCGCACCAGCACCGGCTGGCGATGCAGCATCGCCGAACCCTCGATGCAGCTCGAGAGCGGAACGCGCATGCCCTTCCAGAGCGGCGTGACCGCATCCTCGTCGACGAAATGGCAGGAGGCGCCGTCGCGCAGGACGAAACAGGCGCCGTCGCTACCGGTCAGCTGGCGCGCGGCGGTCTTGACGATCCGCTGCACCTGACCCGGCTCGCGCGTGAAGGACAACGCCTGCACGGCCGAGAACAGGACTTCGACGCCGCGAAAATAGCGCTCCGGGTCGCGCGGAGGCGTGTAGGGCGTCGCGCCCGGTGTGTCCGATCCCTGCCCTTGCATTTCCGTCATCAACCGCCCCGAACTGATCGCTTCCTCGTAGCAGATGCAATCATTCCGACACAATCATTATGGCGGTTCGCAAGCGAACAAGCCTTCACATTACGTAGAAGTGGATCCTCCCGCGAGAACAACGCGGGAGGATCGCGCCCCTAGCCGTTGACCGAGGCCAGGAACTTCTTGAACACGAAGCCGCGCTTGCCATCGACGACGACCTCGCACCAGCCCTTGCACTGCACCACCTGGACCTGCTCGCCGGCCTTGAGCAGGCCGACCGTCGGAGCGCCATTGTCCGGGTTGCCGCGCAGCTTGACGGCGCTGGTGACCCGGGCGAGGCCCGGCGCCGGGGATCCGGCGGAGACAGCCTTCGACGGCGCGACCGCGGCCGGCTTCGGCGCGGCGGCCTCCGGCTCGGCGGCGACGCCGGCGTCATCGGCGGAGGGCGCGGGCTCCGTCACCGACGCGGTCTCTACCGCGGTCGGCTTCGTCACCTCGGCCGGGGCGGCGTAGGCGGCGCGCACGTTCGGCGTCACCGGCTGCGTGCTGACGGCGGAGCCCGGCAACATCGCGGCGCCAAGCGTGGGGGCCGAACCGGGCACCGGGTCAACCGAGGCCTGCGCGGTCGGCGCCTGATTGAGCGGCGTCGCCTGGTTGATCATGTCGGCGCCGCGCAGCTGCGGCGATTCCGGCAGCGACTGGTCCTCTGCGGCGCGGTCATAGGACTGCTTGGCGGCCGGGGCCGGCAGCGGCGCCGGCGGGTCGGCCTTGACGATGCCAGCCGTGGCCGCGCTGTCCAACTCGCCGACGACGGTGGCGTCGCCCGACGCGGTGACGGAACGGATCGTCAGCAACGCGCCACCGCCAACGATGGCGAGCAGGGCGACGACGGCGAGCAACTGCTTGTTGAGGGTGGTGAGGCCACGGCTGCCGCCAGCATTGAGGCTGCGGTCGGCATCGAGGGTCGGTTGCTCGCCATCGGCGATGCGCAACTCGTCGACAGCGATGGAAAGGCGTTGGGCCAGTTCGCCGGCGAGCCGGTCTTCCAGCTCCACGGCCGCCGGGGCCCGCTCCGCCGGCTTCGGCGCCGCCGAAGGCTGGCGTCCGCGCGCCAGCAGCAGCTCGACGGCGAGGCGGTCCTGCTGCGGCAGGTCGTCCTTGGTCAGCTCAGCCGGCGGCAGCTCGGAAGCGAGCGTCGGATCGAGCTCGACCTGGTCGAGCGCCATCGGATCCCGCGCCGCTTCGTTGGCCGCTACCTGTTCCGGCGACATCAACGCGGGAAGGGCAAGCTCCGGCAGGGCGAGTTCCGGCAGAGCCAGTTGCCGTGTCGGCGGGGCGGAAGATTCAGACGCGGCCGCAGCCTCGGGCTCGTCCCAGAGCGAGGCGACCTTCTGAAGGTCGCCCATCAGCGCGGCTTCGAGCTCGGCCGCGAGATCTTCCAGCTGCGGCAGCGCCGTCTCGGCCGGCGGCTCCGGCTGCTGTTGAACCAGCTTGGGGAATCCGCGAACGACGTTCGAGCGGATGTTTTCGTGCGATGAATCGCGTTCGGAGGCCGGGTTGGAGAGACCTGGATCGGTCAGCTCAGCGAGACTGCGCACGCGCAAGGCGGCGCTCGATTTGCCCGAATGTGTCATGGTACTCATCTCTACTTTGTTTCGACACGTAACCCCCGCTGCCGCCAAAACAGATCGCAAACTCTCCTTGGTTAATGTTTCGTTTCGAGACGCTGTTCTGAGTCATTCGTCGAACAATATCGCGGAAACGGAATCGAACCGGCTTGGATCGATCCACCGTGATCATGAACGACAATTACGGCGACTCTTTGCCGCCTGTAGGGCTGGAGTCACAACGACCGCGAGCAACTGCAACTTCTACGACGTTGCTTAGTTGACCTGACGATCAGGGCGCGGGCGCAAGGTGCGCAGCGTGAAGATGTAGACGGGCAGGCCCGAAATAAGCACCAGCAGCGCCGCGAAGGGCGCGGCGGCGGCGTAGGCGCTGTCATTGGTGTGCGACCAGACCTCGGTCGCGAGCGTGACGACGCCGGTCGGTGCCAGGATCAGCGTGGCGGTCAGCTCGCGCATCAGCTCGAGCGCGACCAGCGCCAGCGCGGCGCCGAGCCCCGGCGCCAGCGACGGCAGCGTCACCGAGACGAAGGCCTGCCACGGGCTGCGGCCGAGCGTGCGCGCCACTTCCTCGATCTCGCGCGGCACCAGCTCGGCCGAGGCGCGGATCGCCGATTGCGCCAGCGGCAGGAACAGGATCGCATAGGCCGCGAACAGCACCGCGCGGGTCTGGTAGATCGCCGGCAGCAGGCGGATGGACAGATAGACCAACGCCAGCGCGACGACGAGGCCGGGCAGGCCGTGCACGACATAGGGCAGCCGGTCGGCGAAGCGGGCGAAGACGCCCCGGCTGCGCAGCACGAGCAGAACCAGCGGCAGCGCGATCACCGTGGTGACGAGCGTGCCCGGCAGCGCCAGGGACAGCGAGCCGAACAAGGCCGGGCCGAGCGCATCGAGGCCGCGACCGGCCGAGACGCCCCTGACCAGCCAATAGCCGAGCCGGCCGAACGGCACGCCGAGCGAGACGATCGAAACGGCCACGAAGCCGAGCATGACGAGCGGCGCCCAGCGACCGAGGCGGGCCGGCGAGCCGCGCCGGGCCGTGTTGCGGCCGACCTTGGAAAGGCGGACGCCGCGCCGCAGCCACATCTCGCCGAACGCGACCGGAAGGCAGAGCAGCATCAAGAGGCCCGAGAGCACCGCCGCCGAGGCATTGTCGAACTGCAGCTCATATTGCTGGAAGATCGCGGTGGTGAAGGTCTGCACGCGCAGCAGCGCCAGCGCGCCGAACTCGGACAGCATGTGCGCGGCGACCAGCAGCGCGCCGCCGCCGAGCGCAGGCAACGTGCGCGGCAGCGTCACCTTCAGCGGGAAGCTCTCCATGGTCAGGATCAGGATGGCGCCGGACATGCCCTGGAAACCAGGGCCGAGCGACTTCCAGGCAAAGCTGGCGACGAAGGCCGGCATGGCGAGCGGCAGGCAGCAGAGCACCCGCCAGAGCCATTTGCCGGCGAGATCGGTACGCTCTGTGAACCAGGCGGCGGTATAGCCGATCAGGCTGGCGAACAATGTCACCGACAGGCAGAGCGTCAGCGTATTGCCGAGCAGCATCAGCGTGCGCGGCCGCGCCAGCTCGGCCCAGACGCCGCTCCAGCCGGCGCCCCAGGCACGCATCAGCACGTAGATCACCGGCAGCGCGATCAGCGCGGTCGGGATCAGGGCCAGCGCGACGAGCAGGCGCGATGCCGGCGCGCCGTGGCGGGCGTCGCGCCGGGAAGGACTGCCAGATGCGTCGGCAGCGGCCGTCAAGCGAGGTCCGCTTCGCGCAGCAGCGCCAGCGCGTCGGCGGCGTCGCCGAGATCGGCCGGCGTGACCGGGGCGGGATCGAGCTGGTCGAACGGCTTCAGCGGGAACGGCGAGACGACGCCGGGCCGGAGCGGATATTCGGCGATCGCGCCGACGATCGCGGCCTGGCCTTCGGCGCTGACCATGAAGGAAACAAAGCGCTGGGCGGCCTCGGCCTTCTTCGACGTCTTCAGCACACCGGCGCCGGACACGGTGATCAGCGTTCCGGGATCGCCATTGCCGATGAAGTGAAGCGCCGAGTTCATATTGTCGGGGCCGAGCTCCTGCTCGAGCGCGTACCAATAGTAGTTGTTGCTGAGCGCGACGGGGATGTCGCCGCCCTCGACGGCCTCGACCGCGGCGGAATCGCTGTTGTAGACGCGGCCATACTGGCGCAGGCCCTTCAGCCAGGCGAGCGCCGCATCACGGCCCTTGAGCAGCGCGACCGCGACGACCTGCTGCTGGAAGGCGCCGCTGTTCGGCGCGAAGGCGACCTTGTCGGCCCAGGCCTCGCCGGCGAAATCGAGCACGCTCTTCGGCAGCGCCGACGCCTCGATCATCGACTTGTTGTAGACGACGACGCGGCAGCGGGCGCCGGCGCCGACCCAGGTGCCATCCCTGGCGGTGTACTTCTCCGGGATCTGCTTCAGCGTCTCGGGATCGAGCGGCGCGAGCAGGCCCTTGCCGTCAACGGCGGCGAGCGACGGGCTCTCCTCCGACCAGAAGACGTCGGCCGGCGAATTGGCGCCCTCCTCGATCAGCTGGCTGGCGAGCTGGGCGCTGTTGCCGTTGCGGGTGACGACGGCGATGCCGGTGGCGGCGGTGAAGGCGGCGACCAGCGCCTCGACCGGCGGCCGGTGCTGGCCATTATAGAGCGCCAGCGTCTGGTCCTCGGCCCGCGCCGGGACCGAAAGGCCCGGCAGCATCGCGGCGCCGGCAGCGCCGATGCCGAGATGCATCAGCTGACGTCGCGTGACGTCGTACATTGGAATAACTCTATGTTATTGATGTCGATTGCTTTTCGTACCAATACCTGCACGGCGGCCCTGTCAACTCCGTAGCCATACGGAGCGGAAAGCGTCGCAGGCCGGTTTGCCGGGAAAGCAGCGAAGCGGCAAAAGCCGGACGACGGACCGCGCGGACAGGATTGCGGCCGGGGGCGAAGGCTAGGCGCGGATGCGCAGCCCCTCCGGATCATAGAGCGGATCGAGATGCGCATGGGCCACGACGCGCTCGCCGGCGACCTCCAGCTCGTAACTTCCCGACAGCACGAAATCGCGATCAACGCCGGCAGCGCGGCGGACATAGCCATAGCCGATGGGCCGCCCGACCGTGTGGCCATGGCCGCCGCTCGCCAGCCAGCCGACCCGCTCGCCGTCGCGATAGATCGTCTCGCGGCCGAGCAGCACGATCGACGGATCCTCGGTGGTGAAGGCGGCGAGCAGGCGCGGCAGCGGCTTTGCCGCCTGCGCCTCCAGCGCCGCGCGGCCAAGGAAGGGGATGGGCTTGCGGAGCTTGACGAAGGCGCCGAGGCCGGCGACCAGCGGCGAATGATCCGGGCCGATCTCGGCGCCCCAGGCGCGATAGCCCTTTTCCAGCCGCAGCGTCTCGATGGCGCGGTAGCCGGCGAGCTTCATGCCCAGAGGACGCCCGG
>JAFKJZ010000314.1:0-3090 GCA_017305815.1 Hyphomicrobiales bacterium | reverse complement strand
GCGCGGCCGAACGGGAAGGCGGCGTGCGAGATGTCGGCGTCGGCCAAGGGCTGCAGGATTTCTCTCGCCCGCGGCCCCATCAGCACGAGAACCGCGTTCTGCGAGGTGACGTCGGTCAGCCGGGCGTCGAGACCTTCCGGGATGTTCGACTGGATCCAGTGAAAATCATGCGTGGCGAAGCCGGTGCCGGTGACGATGTAGTAGCGGTCCTCGGCCACGCGGGCGACGGTCAGGTCGCATTCGATGCCGCCGTTGGCGTTCAGCATCTGCGTATAGACGAGATGGCCGACCGGCCTGGCGACATCGTTCGCCGCGATCCAGGCGAGCGCCTTCTCGGCGTCACGGCCGGAGAGCTCGAACTTGGCGAAGGAGGTCTGGTCGAACAGCACCGCCGCCTCGCGCGCCGCCCGATGCTCGCGGCCGACCGGCTCGAACCAGTTCGGCCGCTCATAGGTGTAGCGGTCCTCGGCCGCCTCGCCTGCCGCCCGGTCGGCGAACCAGTTGGCGCGCTCGAAGCCGAGCTTCTCGCCGAACACGGCGCCCTCCGCTGCCAGCCGGTCATAGAGCGGCGAGCGGCGCAGCGGCCGGCCCGAGAGGAATTCCTCCGACGGCCACGCCATGGTGTAGTGGCGGGCATAGGCCTCCAGCGTCCGGTTGCGGATCCAGGAGAGGTCGTGGTGGTTGCGGCCGAAGCGGCGGATGTCGACCGGCCAGAGATCGAAGGGTGGCGCGCCGTTGACCACCCATTCGGCCAAGGCCATGCCGGCGCCGCCGCCGGACGCGATGCCGAAGGCGTTGAAGCCGGCGCCGACGAAGACGTTCTTCACCTCCGGCGCCTCGCCGAGAATGAAGTTGCCGTCCGGCGTGAAGCTTTCGGGCCCGTTGATGAACTCCTTGATGCCGACCGTCTCCATCGCCGGCACGCGGCCGAGCGCCTGCTCCAGGATCGGCTCGAAATGGTCGAAATCGGACGGAAGCAGCTGAAACTCGAAATCGCGCGGCAGCGGATCGACGTCCCAGAGCTTCGGGTTCGGCTCATAGCCGCCCATCACCAGCCCGCCGACCTCCTCCTTCCAGTAGGTGAGTCGGTCGGGATCGCGCAGCGTCGGCAGGTTCGGCGTGACGCCGGGGACGGCGTCGGTGATCAGATACTGGTGCTGCACCGAGACGAGCGGAATGTTGACGCCGGCGAGGGGTCTCGACGGCGACGACCGCGCTATCCTCGACGACGATGCCGGTGACGGCGACGCCCTCGCGGATCGTCACGCCCTTCTGGCGCGCGCCCCTGGCGAGCGAGGCGGAGATGTCGGAGGGCGAGACCTGGCCGTCGGTCGGCAGGAAGGCGGCGCCGACGACGTCGTCGACCTGCATCAGCGGCCAGAGGTCCTGCGCCTCGCGCGGCGAAAGCAATTGCATCTCCAGCCCGAAGGAGCGCGCCGTCGTCGCCTGGCGGCGCACCTCGGTCCAGCGCTCGGCATTGCAGGCAAGCCGCAGGCCGCCATTGCGCTTCCAGCCCGTCGCCTGGCCGGTCTCGGCTTCGAGCCGGTCGTAGAGCGCGACCGAATAGCCGAGCAACTGGGTGATGTTCTCCGAAGTGCGAAGCTGGCCGACCAGGCCGGCGGCATGCCAGGTCGAGCCGGAGGTGAGCCTGCCGCGCTCCAGCAGGATGACGTCGGTCTGCCCCATGGCGCCGAGGTGATAGGCCACCGACGCGCCGACAATGCCGCCGCCGATGATGACGATGCGGGCGGAACCGGGAAGATCGCTCATGCGCGCTCCATCTCGTCAAAGCTGGCGAGCGCGAGCTTGAAGCGCCCGAGATATTCAGCCGTATAGGCGGGATAGTCGAAGACCAGGTGGCTGTGCAGCTCCGACACCATGCTCCACATGGTCTCGCGCAGCAGCGACGCCGCCGTCATCGCCGCCGCCCGCCGGCGGAGTTCATCGGTGAGCGGCCGGTCGAAATAGAGTTCGAGCGCGCGCTCGGCCTGCTGCCGCGACAGCAGGTTGTTGGAGGCCAGCCCGCCGAGGTCGAACAGCGGCGAGTTGAAGCCGGCATAGTCCCAGTCGACCAGCCAGAGGCGCTGGCCGTCGTCGATCAGATTGGCCGCCAGCATGTCGTTGTGGCCGAAGACGAGCTCTACCGGACCGACCGCCTTTTCCAACCGCTCGGTCGCGTCGAGCACCCGCACCAGCATCGGCAGGTAATGGCTCTCGCCCGCCTCGAGCGTGTGGGTGTAGTCGCGGATGACCTGGAACACCCAGAACAGCGGCGCCGGGCCGCGAAAGAAGCGCGGGATGTCGTGATGGGCCCGCCGCAGCAGCTCGACGATGCGGCCGAGATAGCGCTCGTCGCGGATATCCGCCGGCGTCAGGCTGCGGCCCTCGACGAAGTCGATGACCATGGCGCCCGGCTCGGCATGCACGACGATCGGCGAGATGCCGGCCTCGGCGGCCGCGTGGCTCGCCGCCAGCTCGGTCGAGCGGATGATGCCGTGCTCGATCATGTCGCCACCGATGCGCACGACATATTTGCGGCCGCCATCCTCGACCAGGCAGTTGGTGTTGGTGAGGCCGCCGGCCAGGGGCTGCGGCGAGACGGGGCCGCTCCAGAACGAGAGCCGCGCGGCGCGCGCCAGCGAATCCTGCGTGTCCGTCATGACCGAAGGTTCCCCCCGCGACGGAAGGAATCCGCCACGCCGCTATAGGAGACCAGGGAGGGGTTGGGATGCAAGCGCCGCGTGCAGGGGCGACGGAAAGCGGAGCGGAGAAGGGTTACCGGGGGTCATCGGTTCCACCCTTCTCCGTCCGATCAGAGCTGACTACGCACAACCGGAAGGTCAGCTTGCCAAGATGTGTCGCAAGCCTCCTGCCAGTTGTGCCGGCCCATGCCACCACCAGATATGGTTATAATTTGAATCAAATCGTCCATATCTGGGGATGGTTAACGACCGATTCACCTTCCGCGCATCGCAATTTGCGAGAGGTTTCGCAATTTGCAACGCGGAGGCGACTCAGCCGAGGCCGATCGGCTCGGGCGTGCCGGGATCGTCCTCGGCCGGTTCGCCATTGGCGCGCGGCAGGCGCAGC
>JAFKJZ010000313.1 GCA_017305815.1 Hyphomicrobiales bacterium | reverse complement strand
TTCCCGATCCCCGCGAACGCCTGGCGCATCGACCTCGCCATCAGCGCCGACCTGCCGACGCTCGACCAGCTCTATTCGGTGATCGCGCCGGAACTGATCGTCGAGAAGGTGATGTTCGCCTCGCAGGTCGCCGAGCACAACAAGCCACTCTATCGCTCGCTCACCACCTGGTTCGACGAGCGCGATTTCGTGCCGGTCACCTATGAGGACACGGTCGGCCCGCTGGCACAGAAGGCCAAGGTCATCGTCCGTTCCGGCGCGCTCGACCCCTGGGGCAACATCGCCCTCGTCGGCGGCGTCGACTACAAGGCCTATTTCAACGACCCGGAATGCGCCGTGCCGGACATGTACCGCAAGTGGCTTGACCGCGAGCCCTTCGTCCCCGGCGCCAAGCGCCGCTGATCGCGCCGGGAGGAGCAAGCATGGCTGAGACAGCCCAGGCCGGGCGCAAGGCGCGCATCGGCATCATCGGCGCCGGCTCCTGGGCCGTCGCCAACCATCTGCCGATCCTGCAGCGCAACCCGAATGTCGAGTTGGTCGGCGTCGCGCGGCCCGGCGCGGCGGAGCTCGCGAAGGTCAAGGAAGCCTTTGGCTTCCCGCACGCCTACGAGACCTATGAGGAACTGCTCGACAATGTCGAGATGGACGGCGTCATCGTCGCGTCGCCGCATCATCTCCATGCCGAGCAGGCGATGGCGGCGCTGGCCAAGGGCAGCCATGTCATGGTCGAGAAGCCGATGGCGACCAATTCGGCCGATGCCCGCCGGCTGATCGCGGCGGCCGAGAAGGCCGGCCGCGAGATCCTCGTGCCCTATGGCTGGAGCTTCCAGCCATATTTCAAGAAGGCGCACCAACTGGTCGCGTCGGGCCGCATCGGCCGCATCCGCCATCTGTCGGCGCAGATGGCGACGCCGATCGAGGACCTCGTCTCGGGCGGCGAGTTGCAGGGTACCGAGAAGGAGATGTTCCGTCCCGAGCGCGCCACCTGGGCCCATCCGGGCGCCGGCGGCTATGGCTGGGGCCAGCTCGTCCACATGCTGGGCGGCCTGTTCTACGTCACCGGGCTCGAGCCCGATTCCGTCTTCGCCCTGCTCGGCAAGTCCCGGATCGACACCGACATCCACAATGCGCTCGCCATGACCTTCGCCGGCGGCGCGACCGGATCGCTGTCGGGCTCCGCCTCCGTGCCGCCCGGCTCGCCGTTCCAGGTCGATATCCGCCTGTTCGGCACCGAGGGCATGCTGCTGCTCGACGTCGAGCGCGAGCGGCTCTGGCTGCGCCGGCTGGACGGCGAGGACGAGGAAATGGCGATCGAGCCGGGCGCCGGCGCCTATACCTGCACGACCCCGGTCGAGGCCTTCGTCGACCTCTGCCTCGGCCAGGAGATCGAGAATTGCGGCAACGCCGCCGTCGGCCTGCACTCGGTCCAGGTGGTCGAGGCGATGCTGAAATCGGGCGAAACCGGCACGATGGTCCCCGTCGCCTGAACGCGACGGCTCACTGACACGATCCATCGCCCCGCCGGGAAACCTGCGGGGCGATTTGCATTCGGGAGGTGGATCCGCCCGCCCTTACAACCCCAGGCGGCGGGAGGAATTGGTGAGGTGGGAGCGCATCGCGGCGGCCGCGGCGGCGGGGTCGCCGGCCGCGATCGCGTCGTAGATCAATTGGTGTTCGCCGCGCGAGATCGCCGAGGTCGTGGCGAAATCGAGCGAGCGCAGCGCCACCAGTATGCTCTCCTGCAGCTTCACGTCGACGAAGGAAATGAACAGCGACACGAACGGGTTCTTGGTCGCGCCGGCGACGGCGCGGTGGAACGCGATGTCGGTCTCGACATAGGCGCCGTGCAGATCCTTCACCTTTGCCATGTTGTCGATGCAACGCGCCATCTCGGCGAGGTCTTCGTCCGTGCGCTGGATCGCCGCCAGTTCGGCCGCGCCCGTCTCCAGCATCAGCCGCAACTCGTAGAGGTGGCGATAGTCCTCCGGCACGGCGAGGCTGTTCGGCTCCAGCGTCAGCGAGTTCGCCGCCTCGGGCGACGCGACGAAGGCGCCAATGCCCTGGCGCGAGACGACGAGCCCCTCATGCCGCAGCTTGGCGATCGCCTCGCGGATCACGGCGCGGCTCACGCCATGCATCGCCGCGAACTCCTGTTCGGTAGGCAGCCGGTCGCCGGGCTTCAGGTTACCGCGCAGGATCTCGACGCGCACGAAGGCGGCGACCTGGGATGGGAGACCCTGCCGGCTGACCTTGTTCGGACTGGATTCCATCGCGGCGTCGTTCCCTCATCTCGCTCCACCGGATGGTACTGAACCGGCGGGATTTCGTCGTGGCCTCTTGCGCCGACTTGCTCCTTCAAGCCAACTCGACCACCGATTCGGATCCGGCGGCCCGCCTCGGGTATACAGCATTTCAGGCCACAAGCCGCCCGTAGGCATGGGGTCTGTGGGGACAGCCGCGATCGCCCCGTCGAGCCGGGGGAACGCCGGAGGCGGGACGGCCGGGGGCTACCGTGGCGGCCGGGCGGGCGAAGACCCGGAAGAGGCAAGACGCCCCTTCGCCGAAGCTTGGAAAAATCGCCGATCGCAGCGGCGTCAGGTCGTCTCGCCCGACTCGAAATAGACCGGCAGCACCAGTTCGCGGGTCGGGAACCGGCCCTTCTCGAAGCGGGTCAACAGCACCTCCCCTGCCCGCTCGCCCAGTTCGTAGGCGGAGGAAATCACCGTCGTCACCAGCGGCCTCGCATAGCGGCGCTGCTCGAAGCCGTTGAAGCCGGTGATCTTGACCCGGTCCGGCACGGGAATGCCGCGATCGAGCAGGATCGACATCGCCGCGATGGCGAAGCGGTCATTGCCACCGACGATCGCATCGGGCAGCGGATGGTGATCGAGATAGGTCGTGACCGCGGCGCGGGCGCTGTCGAAATCCTCGGTCTTGGCCTGCACGACGTCGATGCGCACATTGCCGCCTGCCGCCTGGAAGCCTTCGCGCAGGCCGGCGACGCGCTGGTCGATCGCCGGCCAGTTCTGGCTGGGCACGACGACAAGCACGCTATCGACGCGGCGAGCGGCGAGATGATCGGCGAGCAGCCTGCCGCCGGCGGCGTCGTCCTGGCGGACGATGCAGGTTTCCTCGTTGGGCGAGGCGATCGGCTCCTGGATCAGGACGAGCGGCTGGTCCAGGTTGATCAGGCTGTCCAGGATGGCGCTGCGCTCGTCCGGCAGGCCGGACAGCACGACGCAGAAGCCGTCGACGGCGAAATTGCGGATGATCGACGACTGGTTGAAATGGTCGGCGCGGATGCCCTGCACGGTCACGGTGTGGTCGGCGGCGCTCAGCACGTTGCAGAGCCCGGCGACGACATGCGCGTTGAAATGGTCGGCGAGGAAGGAAGGCGCGTCGTCGACGAAGATCATGCCGACCGAACGGCGGCGCGCCACGCGCAGGCTACGCGCGCTATGCTGGACACGGTAATTGAGCCGCGCGATCTCGCGCTCGACCGCCTTGCGGGTGCGCTCGCTGACGAACTGGTGCTTGCCGTTGATCACGTTGGAAACGGTCATCGGCGAGACGTCGGCGGCCTTGGCAACGTCCTTTATCGTGACACGCTTTGGTGGAGCACGGCCGGAATTTGCGTCCGACATGGGATCGAACATCCTCTTTTGGCGCGGGGATATCGATGGCCCACCCCGGCCCGCGACTCAACGCTTCAACTCTTGAATTACCCGATCATTCAGCGACTTTTCGCCGAGGAAGCAATCCCCAAAATCGCGATCCGCCACTTGACAGGGTCCAGAGTTGTGTAATTTAACGTTAAATACTGCCACGTCAACATCTACAACGACGACCAGGTTACGCCGCTCTACGCCAAGCAGGCCGGGCTGGCGCGCGCCGCCGGCCTCGCGCCCAAGGCGGACGCGGACACGCTGGCCCGCGAGATGGCCGACGTCGACAAGGCGATCATCTTCTCGCTGCGCTACGCGGATTCGATCGGCGTCGACGGCAATGACGAGGTGACCGCCGCCGCCGTCGCCAAGTATCCCGACAAGTTCGTCGGCTTCGCCGCCGTCGATCCCCGCATGCCGAACTGCATGGATCTGCTCGTGCATGCGATCGAGGACCTGAAGCTCAAGGGCGTCAAGTTCGGCCCGATCTACAACGGCGTCTCGCTGCTCGATCCGCGCCTCGAGCCGGTCTACGAATATCTGCAGAAGAACAATCTGCCGCTGACCATGCATATGGGAACGACCTACGGCCGCAACGCCCCGGTCAACTACGGCCGCCCGCTCGATGTCGACACGATCGCCCTGCGCTATCCGGACCTGAAGATGATCATGGCCCATATGGGCCACCCCTGGTACGAGGAATGCATCGTCGTCGCCCGCAAGCAGCCGAACGTCTATTGCGAGGTGTCGGCCCTGCACTACCGTCCCTGGCAGTTCTACAACATCCTGGTCTGCGCCCAGGAATACACGATCACCGACCGCAACAAGATCTTCTGGGGCACCGATTTCCCGTTCGCCCGCGTGGCGGAATCGGTCGAAGGCCTGAAGAACATCAACAGCCAGGTCGAAGGCACGCCGCTGCCGCGCGTCGCCGACACGACGATCGACTACATCCTGAATTCCAACCCGTTCGAGCACTGGTGGCATGGCGGCCTCGCCGTCTGAGCGAGCCAAACCGCACCATCTTACCTCCAGCCGCTGACGGGATCGACATGGCGGACGACAAGGACAAGAAAGGCCTGCGCAGCCGGCAATGGTTCGGCCGCCAGGATTCCTACGGCTTCATCTACCGAAGCTGGCTGCGCAACCAGGGCCACACGGCCGAGATGTTCGACGGCCGCCCGGTCATCGGCATCTGCAACAGCTGGTCGGACCTCAATCCGTGCAACGGCCATCTGCGCGAACTGGCCGAACATGTGAAGCGCGGCGTCTACGCCGCCGGCGGCTTTCCGCTGGAGTTCCCGGTCACCTCGCTCGGCGAGGCGCTGATGCGCCCGACGGCGATGCTGTTCCGCAACCTCGCCAGCATGGATGTCGAGGCCTCGATCCGCGCCAATCCGATCGACGGCGTCGTCCTTCTCGTCGGCTGCGACAAGACCACGCCGGCGGCGCTGATGGGCGCCGCCAGCGTCGACGTCCCGACCATCGTCGTCTCCGGCGGACCGATGCTTTCGGGATCGTGGGAAGGCCGCCGCATCGGCTCGGGCACCGACGTCATCCGCTTCAAGGAAGCCGTGCGCGCCGGCACGATGTCGCTGCAGGACTTCATGGCGGCCGAAACCGCCATGTCGCCCAGCACCGGCTCCTGCATGACGATGGGCACCGCCTCAACCATGGCGAGCCTCTGCGAGGGGCTCGGCGTCGCCCTCCCCGGCAATGGCGCCATCCCCGCCGTCGACGCCCGCCGCCACGCGATTTCCTTCGAGGCCGGCAAGCGCATCGTCGCGATGACGCATGAAGGCTTGCGTCTCTCCAAGGTGCTGACGCGCGAGGCGTTCGAGAACGCCGTCGTGCTCAATGCGGCGCTCGGCGGCTCCACCAACGCCGTCGTGCACCTGCTGGCGATCGCCGGCCGCCTCGGCGTGCCGTTTACGCTGGAGGACTGGGACCGGCTCGGCAGCGAAGTGCCCTGCCTGCTCAACCTGATGCCATCCGGCGAATATCTGATGGAAGACTTCTTCCGCGCCGGCGGCGTGCCGGCCGTGCTGAACGAGATCGCGTCGCTCTTGAATGGCGACGCGCTTACCGTCACCGGCCGCACACAATCGGAGAACAATGCGGGCGCCGTCCGCTTCGACGAGCGGGTGATCCGCCCGCTCGACCAGCCGTTCCGGCCCAATGCCGGCATCGCGGTGCTGCGCGGCAACC
>JAFKJZ010000312.1 GCA_017305815.1 Hyphomicrobiales bacterium | reverse complement strand
TCCTCAACGGCGAGGACAATATCGCCGTCGCGCTCGGCAATCTCGAAGTCGGCATGACGACGGCGCAGGACGCCACCATCATCCGGCGCGCGCCGCGCGGGCACAAATTCGCGATCCGGCCGATCGCGGCGGGCGAGGCGGTCCGCAAGTTCGGCCAGATTATTGGCTTCGCCAAGACCGACATCGCCGTCGGCGACTGGGTGCACGAGCACAATTGCGGCATCGGCGAGGAGCATGGCGCCTTCGCGCGCGACTATGCCTTCAGCGAGGGCGTCGTGCCGACGCAATTCGTGCCGAAGGAGTTCCAGGCGACGTTCCAGGGTTACCGGCGTGCTAACGGAAAGGTCGGCACGCGCAATTATGTCGGCATCCTTACCTCGGTGAACTGCTCGACGACGGTCGCCGGCTTCATCGCCACCGAGATCGAGCGCTCCGGCATCCTGAACGACTATCCGAACATCGACGGCATCGTCGCGCTGAAGCAGGCCAATGGCTGCGTCATCGACTATCGCGGCGTGATCTTCGACACGCTGAAGCGCACCACCTGGGGCTATGCAACCAACCCGAACATGGGCGGTGTCGTCATGGTCGGCCTCGGCTGCGAGGGTTTTCAGATTCCGCGCTTCAAGGATGCCTACAAGGTCGAGGAAAGCGAGACTTTCCGCACTATGACGATTCAGGAAGTCGGCGGCACCCGGAAGACGGTCGATGCCGGCGTCGAGGCGGTGAAGGCGATGCTGCCGATCGTAAACAGCGTTAAGCGCGAGACGGTGCCGGCTAGCGAACTGATGCTGGCGCTGCAGTGCGGCGGTTCCGACGGCTATTCCGGCATCACCGCCAACCCGGCATTGGGCGTCGCCGCCGACATCCTCGTCCGCAATGGCGGCACCGCCATCCTCTCCGAAACGCCGGAAATCTATGGCGCCGAGCACCTTCTGACCCGCCGCGCCGTGTCGCGCGAGGTCGGGGAGAAGCTGGTCGGCATCATCCATTGGTGGGAGGATTACGCAGAGCGTAACCTCATGGAGATGAACAATAATCCGTCCCCCGGCAACAAGCAGGGCGGCCTCACCACCATTCTCGAGAAGTCGCTCGGCGCCGCCGCCAAGGGCGGCACCTCGCCGCTGACCGCCGTCTATGGCTATGCCGAGCCGGTGACCGAGAAGGGCTTCGTGTTCATGGACACGCCCGGCTACGATCCCGTCTCGGCGACCGGGCAGGTGGCGGGCGGCGCCAACATCCTCTGCTTCACCACCGGCCGTGGCTCCGCCTATGGCTGCAAGCCGACGCCGTCGATCAAGATCGCCACCAATTCCGAGATCTACGCCAAGATGATCGACGACATGGACATCAATGGCGGCGACGTGCTCGACGGCAAGTCGCTCGAAGCCAAGGGGCAGGAGATCTTCGACCGCATTCTCGAGGTCGCTTCCGGCGACAAGAGCAAGTCGGAGCTGCTCGGCTACGGTGACAACGAATTCGTGCCGTGGCAGATCGGCGCGACCTTCTGACACCGCCTTTGGCCCCTGGGGGCTGAAGGGAAGCCCGGTCCGTTCCAGAACGCCGCACCGTCTGGAGCGGGCCGGGTGACCTTCGCGGCGGGCGCCTTCCAACATCCAAGGAGAAAGACATGCTGAAGGGACTTTCGCCCATTCTCAGCCCCGACCTGCTGTGGACCCTGCGCGCCATGGGCCATGGCGACGAGATCACCATCGTCGACGCCAACTATCCCGCCACCAGCGCCGTGCCGGAACTGATCCGCATCGATGCCGCGACCGCGCCGCAGGTGCTCGAGGCGATCCTGTCGCTGTTGCCGCTCGACCAGTATGACGACGTCGCCGCGATCTCGATGCAGGTGGTGGGCGATCCCGACCGCCGCGAGCCGATCGTCGACGAGTTCGAGGCGATCGTCCGGAAGCACGAGCCCGAGCACAGGGTGCATTCGCTGGAGCGCTTCGCCTTCTATGAGCGCGCCAATGCCGGTTACGCCATCGTCCAGACCGGCGAGACCCGCCAGTATGGCAATCTGATCCTCAAGAAGGGCATTGTCCGTCCGAGCTGAGTCCGGAAGGCCATCCGGACCGGGATCCGTCGGGGCGCAAGAGGCCGCTCCGGCGCCGTTTCACGGTCCGGAAACAAAGGCGGATGGCCTGCAATATTCTGAAATACAAGCAATGTTTTGACGCCCGAAAATAGTTGCCGGGCTTGGAGCCGCGTGAAAGAGAGGATCTATATGGTCACTCGATGATTGCCGGGTGACGACCCTTCGGGAGACTCTCGCATGACATCCAAGGCCCTCGCATTGGCGAGTCTGATCAGTGCTCTGCTTCTGGCCGCCTGTTCCGGCCAGTCCGGCAGCGGACAGGCAGGCGGGCCGCCGACGGGCCCGGTCGAAGTCGGCGTGATCACCCTGCGGCCGCAGAACGTGCCGATCACCATCGAGCTTCCCGGCCGCGTCAGCGCCACCAAGGTCGCCGAGATCCGGCCGCAGGTCGACGGGTTGATCCAGAAGCGGGTGTTCACCGAGGGCGGCCAGGTCAAGGCCGGCGACCTGCTCTATCAGATCGATCCGCGCCCCTATCAGGCCGTCTATGACGCGGCCGCCGCCGCGCTGGAGAAGGCGCAGGCCGCCGTGCCCAGCGCCCAGGCCAAGGTCGACCGCTACAACCAGTTGGTCGGCGTGAACACGGTGACGGCGCAGAGCCTGGACGAGGCCAAGGCGGCGCTGGCGCAGGCCAAGGCCGACGTCGCCGCCGCCGAAGCGGCGCTCGCCACCGCCCAGATCAACCTCGACTACACCAAGGTCGTGGCGCCGATTTCCGGACTGATCAGCACCTCGGCCGTGACCGAGGGCGCGCTGGTGACCGCCAACCAGTCGACCGCGCTCGCCACCATCCGCGAGATCGACCCGATCAACGTCGACCTGACCGACTCCAGCACCAACCTGTTCCGTATCCGCAACCTGATCGACAGCGGGCGGCTGAAGCGTGGCGAGGGCCCGCCGAGCGTCCAGCTCAAGCTCAATGACACGGTCGTCTATGACCAGCCCGGCGTTCTGCGCTCGACCGAGGCGATCGTCAACGAGACGACCGGCACCTTCTCGATGCGCGCCAGCTTCGATAATCCGACGCGGATGCTGCTGCCCGGCATGTATGTCCGCGCCGTGGTCAATCTCGGCACGGACGAGGGCGCCTTCCTGGTGCCGCAGCGCGCCGTCAACCGCAACGCCAAGGGCGATGCCACCGCGATGCTGGTGTCGAAGGATGGCAAGGTCGAGACCCGGGTGCTGCAGACGCTGCAATCGGTCGGCTCGAACTGGCTGATCGAGGACGGCATCTCGGACGGCGACCGGCTGATCGTCGACGGCCTGCAGAAGATCGGCGACGGCCAGGCCGTGACGCCGATCGAGGTCACGCTCGATGCCGCCGGCGTCGCCCATCCGGCCGATGCCAAGACGAACGACAAGACGCCGGCGCCGGCGACCGCCCCGGCGACGGGAGGCTGATCCGATGGCCAGCTTCTTCATCGACCGCCCGATCTTTGCCTGGGTTCTCGCCATTGTCGTCATGCTGGGCGGCCTGCTCGGCATCTACAACCTGCCGATCGCCCAGTATCCCGAGATCGCGCCGACGACGGTGCGCATCTCCGCCACCTATCCCGGCGCCAGCGCCGAGACGATCGAGAATTCGGTGACCAAGATCATCGAGCAGGGCATGACCGGGCTCGAGAATCTCGACTACATGTCGGCTTCCAGCTCGTCTTCCGGCCAGGCCTCGGTGCAGCTCACCTTCGCCAGCGGCGTCGATTCCGACATCGCCCAGGTGCAGGTGCAGAACAAGCTGCAGCTCGTGCAGTCGCAGCTGCCCGATGCGGTTG